>DASSLJ010000043.1:0-9451 GCA_035689585.1 Candidatus Dormiibacterota bacterium | reverse complement strand
GGGGTGAGGGCGGCGCCCTGCTTTAGAGGCTGGATGGTACCGGAAACGTAACCGGGTGCGCAAAATGTCTGTTGCCTTCTTGCGAATGGGAACGCGGCCTAACGTTTCAGCACCCATCAAGGCGGCGGCGGCTGCCCTGCTCCTCGCCGCGTGCAGCGGCGGGCCCGCCAGCAACGTCGCCAGTCACACCACGTCGCCTTCGGCGTCCGCTTCTTCGCAAGCATCTCCAAGCCAGCAGGCGACGTCGTCGCCGTCCGCTGCCCCCGCCACGCCGTCCCCGCAGCCCGTGACGGGCGCGTACGGCATCCTGTACTCGAGCCAGGCCGCCGTGAGCTATACGGTCAGCATCGTCGGCGTCGACGGCAAGGTAGTCGCGTCCGCGGAGGCAAGCCCCCCTCCCCTGCCGACCTGCGCCAACGCCGCCGCGGCGCTTGTGTCACCGCCGATCAGCGCGAGCAACTCGCGCGTCTACTTCCTCGATGCGCAGGGCGCCGTCCACTACCTCGGAATCCACGGCGAGACCGGCACCGCGACAACTGTCCCGGCGCCAACCGCGTCGCGACGCGCGATGTTCAGCGTCAGCCCGGACGATTCCCGGATCGCCGTCGTCGTCGACGACTTCAACTCTTCCGGCGCATCGACCCGCCTGTATGTCGAGAACCTCAGCGGCGGCGGCAACCACGTCGACCTCTTCAGCCAGACCGGCGCATATTCGTTGTGGCCGGTCGGATGGCACGGCACCAACAACCTCGTGCTGGCGAAGACCGCGGCGTGCACGCAGGGCGGCGGGCCGTTCTGCTGCGGCCCGCTCGAGCTGCACGTCGTCGATCCGGCAACGGCGACGCGCCGCTTCACGTTGGGCAACAGCTCGTCGTGCGTGATTGCGGGCTCGGCCTCGCCGTCAGGCGTCGTGTGCGAGAACAGTCCGAACTTCACCCAGGGCACGTGGCTCAACTGGACGGCCGGCACCGTCAAGACACTCGCGCTGAACGGCCCCGCGTTCGCTTACGTCTCGCCGGGCGGTCAGTTCGTCGCGTTCGTCGACAACAACGGAACGTCGTTCACGATCGGCGCGCCGACCATCGCCGGCATGTTCGCGTGCACATGGATCGACGACAACCATGTCCTGTCGGGCGGCGATGCGCAGCACCAGCCACGCGTGGCGACCGTGATGACCAGCGCGATGGTGCCGGTCGCCGCGCAGGGCGACTGCGGCGGCCGGCTCCCTGGCGGACTCTAGCTAGCAGACGAGGTCCGAAGATTCGGACCCTTCGGCGTTCGGGTTGGTCGAGCTCCCGCCGCCGTGCGTGCCGATGTCCTGGTGCGCATCAAGCGGAGGCACGAAGCTCGAGAACTCGAAGTTGTGCGAGAAGGCGCCGAAGGCGCCGTGGCAGGCGCCATTGACGCTGGCATTCGGATTCTGGTGATAGCCGGTGTCGCCTGCGAGCGCCGGCGCGCCACTGACCGCGAGTGTCGCGATCGCGCCGATTGCAGCCAGAAGTAATCGTCGGTAAGTCATCTAATCCTCCTTCGCAGCCCAAGTACCGCCCTGCAACTCCCAGCCTAAACGAGTGCGTTAACCGAGCGCTGTACGCGTGCGACTTGCGATTTAATACCGCCGCCATGAGCACTCCGCCGCTCTACCAGATCGGTCAGCTTTCGCCGGACGGGATGTGGATGTGGGATGGCCAGCGATGGATTCCGGTGCAGCGTCCTGGACAGCCTGCGGCGCACCGGTCACTTGGATGGGTATGGTGGCTGGCCGGAGGCTGCTTGGTGCTCCTCGTAATTGGAATCGGCCTGGGAGTCTGGGGTGCGGCCGCCCTCGTGCACAACCTGCAGGCCGGCAAGTTCAGCTGCCTCCCCGCTGATTTTCCGAAGTACCCTGGCGCGACGGTAACGCGCGATTACACCTACGTTGGTACTGGAGTCGCCCCAGGCGACGCGCGTGAATGCCAGGAAACGCTCGACTCGAGCAAAGACGTGGCCACAGTCACGGACTTCTATGCGACCCGGCTCAATTCGGGCGACTGGAAGGTCACGAGCAACGACACGGCGACCGGCCAGCTCCGTTTTCAGCGCGTCTCGAGACCGGAGACGGTTGGAATCGTCCAGCTCCTCGGCCGGGGCCAGCAAACAACCATCGAGATCAAGCTCGACAGCTGAGTCTCAGCGGCGGCGCTCGGCGATCTCGGCGGTGATCATCTCCACGAAAGACTCGAGCGGCATGTCGACCTTCTCGCTTGCACGATTCTGGACGTTGACGTGCATCGCTTCGACCTCTTTGCCGCCGACGACCGCGATGTAAGGAACCTTCTTCAGCTTGGCGTCGCGGATCTTGCGGTCGAGGCGCTCCGAGCGCTGATCGACGTCGACCCGTACGCGCGCTGCGCGCAGGCGCGCGCCGACCTGGCGCGCGTAGTCGTTGAACTCGTCCTTCACCGGAGCGACCACGACCTGAGTCGGATGCAGCCACGTCGGGAATGCGCCCGCCCATCGCTCGATGAGGTAGCTGAACAGCCTCTCCATCGAGCCCGCCGCGCCGCGGTGGACCATGACGGGGCGCTTGCGCGTGCCGTCTTCGGCCACGTACTCGAGCTGGAATCGCTCCGGCAGCTGAAAATCGATCTGCACGGTCGAGTTCGTGAACTCGCGCCTATGCGCGTCGTAGACCTGAAAGTCGATCTTCGGTCCGTAGAAGGCGGCGTTCCCTACGCCGATCTTGTACTTCTGGCCCATCGACTCGAGCGCTTCCATCAGGCCGGCCTGCGCCACCTGCCACTGCTCCTCATCGCCAAGCCACTTGTCCTTGACGTCGTCGCGAGTCGCGACCTCGTAATAGAACTCGTCGATTCCGAGCGCCTTCGAGAAGTGCAGCGCGAGCTCGATCGCGCCCTTGACCTCGTCCATGAGCTGATCAGGCGTGCAGAAGATGTGGGCATCGTTGAGCGTGAAGTGGCGCACACGGTTGAGACCCTGGAGAACGCCTGAACGTTCATATCGCCAGTAGCCCGCCAGCTCGGCGAGACGGAGCGGAAGGTCGCGATAGCTTCGAAGCTCGCTCTGGTAGATGACGATGTGATGCGGGCACGCGACCGGGCGCAGCTCGAGCTCTTCCCCATCCTCGAATGTCATCGGGGGATACATGTAGTCCGCGTAGAGCTTCGCGTGACCGCTCTGCCTGTAGAGATCGAGGCGCGCCACGTCGGGCGTCACCACATGGTCATAACCCCTCGCCAGCTCTTCGTCGACGATGAACCTCTCGATCTCGCGCCGGATCGTCGCTCCGTCAGGCAGCCACATCGGTAGGCCGGGCCCGACGCGGTCATCGACGAGAAACAGCTTCAGGTCCTTGCCGAGCTTTTTGTGGTCGCGCTTCTCCGCGTCCTCGAGGAACTTGAGGTAGTCGTCGAGCTCCTTCTGCGACTGCCACGCCGTCCCATAGATGCGCGTCAGCTGCGGCTTCTTCTCGTCGCCGCGCCAGTACGCGCCCGAGACGCGCTGCAGCTTGAACGCCTTGAGGTCGCGCGTCGAGCTGACGTGCGGGCCCAGGCAGAGGTCGAGGAACTCGCCGGTGCGATAGACGCTCACGCCGTCGCCCGAGACCTTGTCGGTGATCAGCTCGAGCTTGTAGTCCTGGCCGCGTTTGCGAAACTCGCCGATCGCCTCCTCACGCGGGAGGACCTCGTGCTCGAACTTGCGACCTTCCTGGGCGATCCTTCGCATGCGCGACTCGATCGCCGGCAGGTCTGCCTCCGAGATCGGCTTGCCGAAATCGAAGTCGTAATAGAACCCCGGCGGCTCCTTGATCGCAGGTCCGATCGCGTACTTTGCGCCCGGATACAGCTCGGTGACTGCAGCCGCCAGGAGGTGGGCGGTCGAGTGCCGCAGGATCTGCAGAGGATCGTCGGAGGCTTCGTGATCGCCGTATTCGGGCATCGGGGTCGTCCAGTATATGAAGGCTCTTGGACTGGACCACGATCGTCAACACGCTCGGCTATCCGTCTGCGGGAATCGGCATCCTCATCGAGAGCACCGGCATTCCGTTTCCAGGCGAAACGCTCCTGCTGCTCGCCGCGGCATGGGCGGCGGCGAGCCACCATTCGATCTACCTGGTGATCTTGTTTGGATTCCTCGGGGCGACGGTCGGCGCCGACCTCGGCTATCTACTCGGCTACCGCGGAGGACGCCCGTTCATCGAGCGCTTCGGCTCGACGCTGCGCATCAAACCCGAGCAGCTGGCGCGAGCCGAGCTGTTCTTCGCTCGTCACGGTGACAAGGCGATCGTCGGTGCGCGATTCATCCTCGGCCTGCGCACCTGGGCGTCGATGCTCGCCGGCATGGCGCGAATGCCGTTCTGGCGATTTCAGGTCTTCAGCGCGATCGGCGGCCTGATGTGGGCGATGGTGATCGGGCTTGCCGGCTACTTCCTCGGAACGAACCTCGCGCTGATCGAAGCGATCGTGCGCGGGGTCGGCATCGGCGGACTCGTCGTCATTGCACTGATAGCGGCGGTCTTGCTGATGGCGCAGGCGCGCGCTTCCCGCCAGCGATGACGCCGAGGCCACCGCCGAGCAGGAGCACGCCAAGCCCGCCCAGCACCTGAGCCGTCCCGATGGTGTCGGCGAGCGCTGCGGCGATCAACACGGGGAGCGCCGACACGCCGTTGATGACCATGTACAGGAGCGAGAAGATCCGGCCGCGGATCGCGTCGCTTGTCGACTCCATCAGGTAGGTGACGGCCGGGATCAGGATCGCGCCGAACTCGATCCCGAGCAGCAGGCTGAAGGTCGCGCCCGTGATGCGGTTGTGGACCTGCAGGTCGGGGAAGTGCCGCATCGCTTCGGGTACCGCCGCCAGCGCGACGAGCGTGAGCCCGTTCGCGACAAGCGAGCCGGCGAGCACGCGCCAGCGGTCGATGTTGCGCAGGAACTGTCCCAACAGAACTGCGCTGAGGATCGCACCGGCCGTCGCCGGGCCGAGGATCACGTACGTGTCCTGCGCCGCGATGCCCAGCACCTTGCTCACGTACGCGGGCGCAAGGGTGTAGAGCATGAACAGCACGAGGATCGCGATGCTCACCTGGCCGAACGCCAGGCGCAATCCGCGGGACGAGCGCAGCGCGTCGAACCCTTCTTTCAGGTCGGTGAGCATCATGCGGAACCGACTTGCGCTTTCGTGGACGGCAGCGACTGCGCGACGCTCGAGCGGCGGAATGTCGGACGCGAAGATGAACGTGGCTGCCACGGCCAGCAGCGCTACCGCGCACCAGTAGGGCGCATAGAGGTCGATGCGGGACACGATCGGCGCGAGCACGCCACCCACGACGAGGGTGAGCACCGATGTCAGCAGCGCCATCGAGTTGGCGGTGATGAGCAGCGAGCGCGGCAGGACGGTCGGGATTACCGCGGCCTCCGCCGGCGCGAACACCTGGCCGACCGACGAGAAGAGAAACGCGATCAGCAGCAGGTGAAGAAAGTCATCTTTGACGCCGGGGATGATCGACGCCACCGGAATCGCCGCGACCACGACGGCGCGGGCGATGTTGCACCACATCATGATCTGCTTGCGGTCGAGGCGATCCGCGATCACTCCCGCCGGTGGTGCGAGCAGCACCGCAGGAACCGTGTACGCCAGCAGCGTCACCGCGACGGGCGTGCTGCCGTGGGAGATGTTGTAGGCGAGGATGATCAGCGAGAACAGCAGGAATTTGTCCGCCAGCTGTGAGGCGAGCTGGGCGAACCAGATGTTGCGGAACGCGGTGTAGTGCAGCGCCCCGTGAAAGCCGCCTGGAGCCTCGACCGGCAGGCGAATGGGTTCCATGCAGTCGGGAAGCCTAACGATCCAATCTAGGAATTAACTGCGCGGTAGAGCGTTTCCCACTCCGTGAGATCGAGCGTCTCGGGACGGCGGGTGAGATCGATGCCGAGATCGGGAAGCCCGGCATGGCCGAGCCGGCGGAGCGTGCCGCCGAGCTGCTTGCGGCGGAACTGGAAGACCGCCTCGACGAATCGAAAGAAGCGGTCGTAGTCATCGACTTTGACCGCGGGCTCGGGCCGCACGTCGAGCACGACGAGCGCGGAGTCGACCTTCGGCGGCGGTTCGAAGGCGCTCGCGGGGATCGTGAATGCCGCTCGAGCGTGGGCGAAGACCTGGACGGCCACGGTGGCGAGGCTTGCGGCTGTCGTCGCGGTCCATCGATTCGCGACCTCTTTCTGGACGACCAGAGATAGCCGTCGCGGACGAGGGGGTTTGTCGAGCAGCTTTTCGATCAGAGCGCCGGTGAGGTTGTACGGGATGTTGCCAGCGACGATGTCACCGGCCACGTCGACGCGAAGGATGTCGCCCTGCAGGATCTCGACGTTGTCCAGGTCATGCACGACCTCGCGCAGCGCTGGGATCAGGTCGCGGTCGAGCTCGACGGCGATCACGCGCCCCGCTCGCTCCGCGAGCGCGATCGTCAACGTGCCGACTCCCGCGCCGACCTCGACCACGGTGTCGTCCCGCGTTGCCTCTGCCGCCTGCGCGATGGCGTCGCGGAGCGCTGTGTTGATGAGGAAGTTCTGGCCGAAGCGGTGCTTGAGTGTGATGTGGTGCCGGCGCAGCAGCTCGAACAGCTGCTGTTCGTCCGCCGGATCAATCACTTCATCTTTTGGAAGAGTGTGATGGCGTTGGCGCGCTCCTGGTCGCCGAGCTGCTCGAGGCTGATCCCGCGAAGGTCGGCCACGGCCTGCGCGGTGTCGACGAGATAGGCCGGCCGGTTGGGCGTGCCCATCCGCTGCTGCGAGTTTCCATAAGGCGAATCGGTCTCGAGCAGCAGGCGATCGGCCGGGCATCGCTTGACCACATCGCGCAGCTCGTTGCGGCTCGGTCGCGTGATGAGGCCGGCGAAGGAAAGGTAGAACCCGACCTCGAGGAACTTCTGAGCCCAGTCCCAATCGAGCGCGAAGTAATGCATCACTCCGCGCAAGCCGTGGTGTCGCTTGATCGCGGCAAGAAGCTCTTCGGACGCGCCGCGGTTGTGCACCGAGACGGGTAGATCGAGCGAGGTCGCGATGCTGAACAGCTCGTCGAGCCGCTGGATCTGCAGCTCTCGCGGAGGTCCGCCCGTGTGCTCGAAGTCGAGACCTATCTCCCCGATGGCGACGACCATCTCATCGCGCGCGAGGCGACCGAGCGCATTGAGGTCGGGCTCCGCCTCCTGCAACGGATAGTGACCCACTCCCGCCCACACCTCTTCATAGGCGTGCGAGAGCGAGACCGCGTTCGAGCTGCGATCGAGGTCGACGCCGACGGCGATGAGGCGCGTGATGCCGGCGGCGGCGGCTTGCTGCACCACCTCGGTGGCATCGCCCAGCTCCTCGATGTGGAGATGGGTGTCTACGAAGATGGCGCGCCCTCCAGCTCGGGCACCTCGTCGAGCCGCTTGAACAGCGCGTGCGGCTCCGGCAGCTTGCGGCCCGGCTCCAGCTGCGATGGATGCCAGCGATCCGTCTCGTCGTAGTCGCCCGTGATCACGCGATGCGTACCGACATCCTTCACGACCGGCTGGGGCGCGATGACGTCGGAATACCCGAGCATCTCGTGCAGGCGCTGCGATGAGAACGGAAGGAACGGCGCGAGCATCGTTTTGAGATTGTCCACGCAACGCAGCGCGACGTACAACACCGTGCCGGCGCGATCGCGGTCGACCTTGATCGTCTGCCACGGCTGCTCCGTCCCGAGGTAGACGTTGACCCGCGAGGCGATGCCCATCGCATGTTTGAGCGCGTTCTGGAAGCGCGCTTGCTCGAGCTGCTGCGCGACGTAGTCCATCGCGCCTTCGACTTCTTTGATCAGCGCCTCATCGGCCGCCGTCAGCTGGCCTGGGCGCGGCACCTCGCCGAAATTGCGGTGGGCGTTGACCAGCGTGCGGTGCACGAGGTTGCCCCAGGTTGCGACCAGCTCGTCGTTGTTGCGGCGAATGAACTCCGACCATGTGAAGTCGGTGTCCTGGTTTTCAGGTCCGGCGATCATCAGGTAGTAGCGCAGAGCGTCCGCGTCGTAACGGTCGAGCACGTCCTTGACGTAGATGACGTGTCCGCGGCTCGTGGAGAGCTTCGAGCCCTCCATGTGCAGGAACTCGCTGGCCACGATCTCGTCGGGCAGGTGCAGGTCACCGGCGCCGAGAAGAATGGCCGGCCAGATGATCGTGTGGAACGTGATGTTGTCCTTGCCCATCGTGTAGTAGTGGCGCGCGTCGGGGTTGTGCCACCACTCCTTCCACGCCTCGGGCCTGCCCTGGTTCGCCGCCCACTCGATCGACGCTGACAGATAACCGATGACGGCGTCGAACCAGACGTAGATCTTCTTGTGCGGGTTGTCTTCCCATCCCTTCAGCGGCACGGGCACGCCCCAATCGAGGTCGCGGGTGATCGCTCGTGGCTTGAGATTGCGGACGAACTCGAGGGAGTACTTGCGCACGTTCGGGCGCCATTCGTCGTGCTCCTCGATCCACTTCGTCAGGCGCTCGGCAAAGGCCGGCAGGTCGAAGAAGAAGTGCTCGGTCTCGCGGAACTCCACCGGCGCATCGCTGCCCCGCTGATGGGGATCGATGAGGTCAATCGGATCGAGCTGGTTGCCGCAGTTGTCGCATTGGTCACCGCGCGCTTCCATGTATCCGCAGATCGGGCACTTGCCCTCGATGTAGCGGTCGGGCAGCGTGCGGCCGGTCGCGGGATCGAACGCGCCCATCTGCTTCTGGCGAAGCAGGTAGCCCTTTTCGTAAAGGGTGAGGAACAGCTCCTGCGTGACGTGGTAGTGGTTCGCCGTCGTGGTGCGCGTGAAGATGTCGTAGGTCATGCCGAGCCGGACGAAGTCGTCGATGATGACGGCGTTGTTCTGGTCGGCGAACTGCTTCGGCGGAATGCCTTTCTTGTCGGCTTCGTAGGTGATCGGAGTTCCATGCTCGTCGGTGCCGCTGGCCATCAACACGTGCGCGCCACGAAGACGCCAGTAGCGCGCGAGCACATCGCCGGGGACCGCGAGCCCGACCACGTGGCCGATGTGACGCGGACCATTGGCGTACGGCCATGCGGGGGCGATGAGGACAGTTCTTCGATCAGGCACCGGAGATGACAAGCGTAAACTCGCCGCGCGCTCGCTCTCCGAGCGCGGCCAGCACCTCGGACGCGGTGCCGCGCAGCACCTCCTCGTGCACCTTGGTCAGCTCGCGGGTCACAGTCAGGCTGCGTTCGGGCATGGATTCGTCGATCAGAGCGAGCGACTTACGAACGCGAAACGGCGACTCGAACGCCACTGCTGGCCTTGGGTCGGTGCGTAACACCTCGAGCAGCCGGCGCATGTCGCCGGGCTTGCGCGGCAGGTAGCCCAGAAACGTGAAGCCCGGTCCCCCATACCCAGCTCTGGACAGTGCGGCCGTCACCGCGCTGGGCCCTGGTATCGGCACTAC
>DASSLJ010000042.1:0-9640 GCA_035689585.1 Candidatus Dormiibacterota bacterium | reverse complement strand
CCGCTGCCGACCGACGAGCTGAAGGGCCGCATCATCGGCAAGGAAGGGCGCAACATCCGCGCCCTCCAGCAGGCCACCGGGATCGACCTCATCGTCGACGACACCCCGGAGGCCGTGATCATCAGCGGTTTTGACCCTGTGCGCCGCGAGGTGGCAAGGGTCGCGCTGAACAAGCTGATCGTGGATGGTCGCATCCATCCGGCACGCATCGAGGAGATCGTCGCCAAGTCCCGCCAGGAGGTCCTGCAAAGGGTCAAAGAGGAGGGGGAGGGCGCGGTCCTGGAGCTCGGCCTGCAGGGTTTGCATCCTGAGGTCGTCCGCCACCTCGGCATCCTGCGATTCCGTACGAGCTACGGGCAGCAGGTGCTGAACCACTCCAAGGAAGTCGCCTATCTCGCCGCCATGATGGCGTCCGAGATCGGCGCCGACGTTCGCACCGCCAAGCTGGCTGGCCTGCTTCACGACATCGGCAAGGCCATCGACCACGAGGTCGAGGGTTCCCATGCGGTGATCGGGGCAGACCTCCTGCAGAGGCACCAGGTTCCAGCACCGGTCGTGCACGCCGTGCGTGCACACCACTACGACGAGGAACCGCACACCGTCGAATCGCTCCTTCTCATCGCAGCCGACGCCATCTCCGCCGCGCGACCGGGCGCGCGCCGCGAGTCACTCGAGGCGTACGTCAAGCGGCTCGAGAAGCTCGAGGAGATCGCCAACTCTTTCACCGGCGTGCAGCAGTCCTACGCCATCCAGGCGGGCCGCGAGGTTCGAATCCTGGTCAGGCCCGAGCAGATCGACGACTCGGCTGCTCAGCTCATGGCCCGGGACATCGCCAAGCGCATCGAGTCAGAGCTCAGCTTCCCCGGCCAGATCCGGGTCACCGTGGTCCGCGAGACCAGGGCTGTGGAGTACGCGAAGTAGATCAATCAAGGGAGTCCCGCAAGGGGCTCCCTTTTTTGTTTCCACGACAATCGAGACGTGCCAGAGGACGAATTTCGAATTCTTTTCGTGGCCGACGTCGTCGGGCAGCCGGGCCGTGAGGCCGTCAAGGCGCTGCTTCCCGGACTCAAGAGAGAGCTGCGGCCGGATCTCACGATCCTGAATGGCGAAAACTCGGCCGGTGGATTTGGACTCACCGCCAAGCTGGTGACCGAACTCAGAGGCTACGGCGCCGACGTGATCACGACCGGAAACCACGTGTTCGCGCAGAAGGAGTTCGTGGCCGAGCTGCCAAAACTCGACCTCGTGCTGCGGCCATCCAACTACCCGCCCAGCGCGCCCGGGCAGGGCTGGTGCGTGACCGAGGCGGCGGGGCACAGGGTGCTCGTCATGAACGTGATCGGCCGCATCTTCCTCGACTCGCTGGACGACCCCTTCCGGTCCGTGGACGAGATCCTCAAGCAGCACCCTGACGTGCAAATCGTCTTCTGCGACATGCATGCCGAGGCCACCTCGGAGAAGACCGCCATGGGGTGGTACCTCGACGGCCGGGCGAGTGCCGTGGTCGGCACGCATACTCACGTTCCGACTGCGGACGCCCGCGTCCTGCCGGGCGGGACCGCCTACGTGACCGACGTGGGCATGGTCGGCCCGCGCGACGGGTGTATCGGCATGGACAAGGACGTAGTCCTGCAGCGCTTTCTGACCGGCGTCCCGAATCGGTTCGTGGTGGCGTCAGGCCCAGTGACTTTCAATTCGGTACTGGTTACCATTAATCCTTCAACTGGCCGAGCCACATCGATCCAGCGAATCGACCGTGAACATGTTTGAAGGGGTTCCAGCAATGTCGACGGAGCGCGCTCCAGTAGAGGTGCTCAAGGTTTCGGCCACTTCGAAGCCTGTAGCTGTCGCCGGCGCCATCGCGGGCGTCATCCGCAGCAAGGGCCGGGTCGAGGTCCAGGCCATCGGCGCGGGCGCCATCAACCAGGCCGTGAAGGCGATCGCCATCTCCCGCGGATACGTCGCACCTGGCGGTCTTGACCTCGTATGCATTCCCGCCTTCATCGACATCTCGATCGACGGCGAGGAGAGGACCGGAATCCGCCTGCTCGTGGAGAGCCGCTGACGCAGACAAGGTCGTTCCACATCTGGACCATCGGGTGCCAGATGAACCTCGCTGATTCGGAAAGCCTCGCGCGGCGACTGCTTGCCGCCGGTTATGTCGAAGACTCACTCGATCGTGCCGACGTCGCGGTGCTGAACACGTGCGTCGTTCGCCAGGCATCAGAGGACCGCGTGTACTCCAAGCTGCACGAGCTGAAGGAGTGGAAGACAGCGGAGCGCACCATCGCGGTCACGGGCTGCATCGTCGCCAAGGAAGGGGACGTGCTGCGCGAGCGATTCCCGCATCTGGACGCGGTGGTGCCCATTGGCGGTTACGACGAGTTCGTCAGCGGACTCGAAGCGCGTTATGACTACTCGCAGGGCGAGCCGCTGCCGGCCGCGGGTAGGACCGGAGTCAGCCACTACGTGCGCGTGATCCAGGGTTGCGATCACAACTGCACGTTTTGCATCGTCCCGCGTGTGCGCGGCCGCGAGAAGCATCTCTCGATGCAAGCCGTTCTGACCGAGTGCCGCGAAGCGGTTGCGGCCGGGGCTCGCGAGGTCGTGCTGCTGGGCCAGAACGTCGACGATTACCGCGATCCGGAGTCGGGCGGCGGTCTTGCGGCGCTCGTAGGTCAGGTCGAAAAGATCGATGGCCTGAAGCGCCTTAGATTCATGACCTCGCATCCACAAGACCTTGAGACTGAATTGCTCGAGGTCATGGCCTCGAGCGATGTGATCTGCCGCGAGCTTCAGCTGCCCGTGCAGTCGGGCGATGACACGGTCCTCAAGCGCATGGCCCGCGGCTACCAGACACGCCATTACCGCGCGATCATCGAGAACGCACGACGATTGATGCCCGACATCGGGCTCGTGACGGACATCATCGTCGGCTTTCCGGGCGAATCGGAGGAGGCCTACCTCAACACGCGCGCGCTCATCGAGGAGACCGAGTTCGACGTCGTCCATATCGCGATGTACTCGCCGCGTCCGGGCACGCACGCGGCCAACCGAATGCCCGATGACGTGCCGCACGAAGAGAAGCTCCGCCGCCTGAACGATCTGCTCGCCCTCCAAAAGGACATCGCTGCGCGTAAGACCAAGAGATGGATCGGTCGCGACGTGGAGGTGTTGATCGAGGGCCATGACGAGCTTCACCGGCCGTACGGCCGCATTCGCCAGGGCAAGCGCGCCATCGTGATGCGTGGTAACGGCGTGGCTCCTGGCGACGTCGTCGATGTGCGCGTGCTCCAGGCGACTGCGGGCCAGCTGCTGGGGTTGCCGGCGGCGTGAGCATCCCTGCCACACCGGTCATGCGGCAGTACCGGGAGGCAAAAGACAAGCACCCCGACGGAATCCTGCTCTTCAGGCTCGGCGACTTCTACGAGATCTTCTTCGACGATGCGAAAGTCGCCGCGCCGATCATGGGCGTGCAGCTGACCTCGCGGCCACTCGGCAAGACTGGCCGTGCTCCGATGTGCGGGGTGCCACACCACGCGTGGCAGTCGTACGTCGGCAAGCTGTTGCGTGCGGGCCACAAGGTCGTCATCTGCGACCAGGTGGAAGCGCCGTCGAAGAACAAGATCGTCCGGCGCGATGTGACGAGGGTGCTGACTCCCGGAACGGTCGTCGAGGACGCGTACCTCCAGCCCTCGCGGCCGAACTATCTCGTCGCGGCGTGGACGAGAGGACTGGAGGCGGGCATCGCCGCGTGCGAAGTCTCGACGGGTGAGCTTCTGTTGTCTCAGCTGCCCAAGGATCGGCTCGCGTCGGAGCTCGAGCGGCTCGCGCCCGCGGAATTGCTTTCCCCGCCTGAGATCGAGGAATACCGTTTCGATCCAGTCCGTGGACAGCAGCGATTGAAAGACATGCTCGGCATCGCATATCCCGCATCCATCGGCGCGAGCGATTCTCCGCTCGCAATCGGGGCGGCCGGCGTCGTTCTCGATTATCTGAAGCACAACGGCACGCGCGTCGCGCCGGGATCGCTCACCGCGCGCACGTACTCGCCCGACCTGACCATGCCGCTGGACGCCGCCACGGTGCGCAACCTCGAGCTTCCCGCGCTGATCACGCTGATGGACCGCACGTCCACTCCGATGGGTGCGCGTCAGTTGCGCTCGTGGCTCGGCGCACCGTTGCGTGATGTCGAATCGATCGAGCTGCGCCTCGCCGCGGTCGACGAGCTCGTCTCGGCGCCGTCGGTGCGCGATCGCGCGCGTAACGCACTGCGACCGCTGGGCGACCTCGAGCGTCTGGCTGCGCGTGCCGGCCACGGCCACGCCTCAGCACGCGAGCTTGTAGCGCTCCGCCGATCGCTCGAGGCCGTCCCGGCCGTCCAGGATGTCATGGGAGCATGCGAGGCGCTGGTGACGCGCGAGCTTGCTGCCCAGGTGAGCGCCTCGCCGGAGCTCGTTGAAATGCTCGCGCGTGCGCTGGTGGACGATCCGCCGCTGTTTGCACGCGATGGCGGCGCGATCCGTCCCGGGTTTGACGCAGACCTCGACGCGATCGCCGAAGCATCGCGCGACGCTCGCGAATGGATCAACAGGCTCGAGTCGGCGGAGCGGCGGCGTAGCGGCATCAAGTCCCTGAAGGTTGGGTTCAACAAAGTCTTCGGCTACTACATCGAGGTCAGCCACGCCAACACCGCAAAGCTGCCCGACGATTACGTCCGGAAACAGACGCTGACCGGCGCCGAGCGCTACATCACGCCCGAACTGAAAGAGAAAGAGGCCATCGTGCTCAGCGCGCAGGAGCGCACCGCGGCGCGCGAGCTCGAGATCCTGCAGGAACTCTGTCGCACGGTCGGCGATGCGGGGGCGTCTTTGCGTGCGAGTGGACAGGCGATCGGAATGGTTGATGCGCTCATGAGCTTCGCTGATGTCGCCGCGGATCTCGACTGGCGGCGACCCGCTATCAACGCCGGACTACGGCTCACGATCAAAGCCGGCAGGCATCCGTTGGTCGAGCGCAGCCTTCCATCCGGAGTATTCGTCCCGAACGATCTTGAGTTGGATGCGGAGAGCGCGCAGGTCGTGATCCTCACCGGCCCCAACATGGCGGGGAAATCGACCTATCTGCGCCAGGCGGCGCTCATCGTGCTGCTCGGGCAGTGCGGGAGCTTTGTGCCGGCGGAAACCGCAGCCATCGGCGTGGTCGACCGCATCTTCACCCGCGTCGGCGCGCATGACGACATCAGCGCGGGCATGTCGACTTTCATGGTCGAGATGACCGAGACGGCGTACATCCTCAACCACGCGACGCGTGCATCGCTCGTGATCCTCGACGAGGTGGGGCGGGGGACGTCGACATACGACGGGGTCTCCATCGCCCAGGCCGTAGTCGAGCACCTGCACGACGCGCCGAAGCTCGGATGCCGCACGCTCTTTGCCACCCATTACCACGAGCTCACGGCGCTCGCGGAAAAGCTCCACCGCGTACGGAACGAACGTGTCGAGGTGCTGGAAGAGGGCGACACGGTGCGCTTTTTGCATCGCGTCGTTCCGGGCGGAGCTGACCGCTCATATGGCATCCACGTCGCGGCGGTGGCGGGCCTTCCGTCGGGAGTGATCGCCCGCGCACGTCAGGTGCTCACCGAGCTCGAGCAACAGCGCCCGCTGGAGCCGCCAGAGGTTCAGCTCGGGCTTCCGATGGAAATGACGCCTGACGCAATCCGCAAGGAGCTTGCTGCGATCGATCCCGAAGCGCTCAGCCCGTTGGAGGCGCTGCAGAAGCTCTACCAGCTTCGCGCCCGACTTACATGAAAGGCGCCCTGCGCGCGCCCGGCGAGCAATGATCCAGCTGCTTCCGCCCGAGGTTGCCGACGCTATCGCTGCAGGCGAGGTGATCGAGCGGCCGGCGTCCGTCGTGAAAGAGCTCGTGGAGAATGCGCTTGACGCGGGAGCGCGCCGCATCAACATCGACGTGCGGGGAGCTGGGAAGACATCGATCCGCGTCAGCGACGACGGTGCCGGGATCCCCGCGGACGAGCTGCCGCTGGCGTTCGTGCGGCATACCACCAGCAAGCTCACTTCTCTCGCGGACCTGGCCGTCATCGCGTCGTTTGGATTTCGCGGTGAGGCGCTCGCGAGCATCGCCGCGGTCGCCGACGTCGAGTGCTCGAGTGACGGCGCCATGCTCCGCATCCGCGCCGGCGAGGTGGTGGAGCAGGGCCGAGGTCCACTGCTGCCGGGCGTCGTCATCGATGTGCGAGATCTCTTCGCCAACGTGCCCGCACGCCTGAAGTTCCTCAAGAGCGACGCCACGGAGGTCGCTTCGATCAAAGACGTCGTCACCGCGTTTGCTTTGCTCCATCCACAGGTGCGGTTCCACCTCACGATCGACAACCGTGCCGCCGTCAGCACCAGCGGAGACGGCGATCGACGTCGCGCCCTCGCGGCGATCTATGGAGCGACGGTTGCAGACGAGGTGCTCGAGTTGATGAACGCGCCGCTCGTCAAAGGCATGGTGAGCCAGCCACGACTCAGCCGTGGGAGCCGCGACGGGATGGTCCTCGCGGTGAACGGCCGGCCGATCGTCGCGCGATCGCTCGTTTACGCGCTCGAGGAGTGCTACCAGGGACGACTCGAGCGAGGCCGGCATCCGATCGCGGTGATCGATGTCGGCATCGACCCGGAGCTCGTCGACGTCAATGTGCATCCCGCAAAGAAAGAGGTGCGGTTCCGTGACGAGGGCGCCGTCTTCGCCGCTCTGCAGCGCGCCGTCCGGGCCGCTCTGGACGGCAGCGACCCGTTCCGCTACCGGCCGACCGAATCCGTGGCGACTGCGGTGGTGTCAACCATCGCGCCGCTGATCGTCCACGACGCCCCGGCCGTCGTCTCGGTCGCCGAACCCAACGGCCACGCCTCGAGCACCGTTTTGCGGCCGATCGGTCAGGTCGGTCCCGGATACCTGGTCGCGGAGGGACCGCATGGGCTGGTGCTGGTCGACCAGCATGCAGCGCATGAGCGGGTTCTCTACAACCGCTTGCTCGATCGGCTTCGCAACGGGCGAGGCGCCAGCCAACCTTTGCTGATCCCGCAAGCGCTCGACGTCGAGCCCGCTTTGATCGCCGCCGCCGCAGACCATTCCGAACAGCTCGCACGGCTGGGATTGGATCTGGAGGAGTTCGGTCCGCGCAGCCTGCGTATCACGGCGGTGCCGGTCGAGCTGCCTGCAGGGCGAGCCACAGAGGCGATCCAGGAGATGCTCGCCGCTCTTGTCGAGAACCGGGGCGACCGCGCGATCACGGCCGCCGCCGCATCACTCGCGTGCCATTCGGCGGTGAAGTTCGGCGACGTGCTCGACATCGCCGAGCAGCGCCGGCTCCTCGCAGACCTCGAGGCGACCGAAGAGTCGATCACCTGTCCACATGGACGGCCGACGCGCCTTCTCGTCGAGTGGCAGGAGCTCACGCGTCACTTTCGCCGCAACTACTGAAGAAAGTCCCCGTCATCGTCGGGCCGACGGGCATCGGCAAATCGCAGCTCGCGTTCGAGCTCGCGCAGCGGCTCAACGGCGAGATCGTGGTCGCGGATTCGCGCCAGGTCTACCAGCGCCTCGACATAGCGACCAACAAACCAAGCCGTGCCATGCGCTCACGTATCCGCTACCACATGATCGACTTCGTCGATCCCGCGGCGACCTTCAACGCGGCGGAGTACGTCGAAGGCGCGAACGCGGCCATCGAAGACATCGCAGCCCGCGGACATGTGCCGATCATCGAAGGCGGCACGATGCTCTACGTCGACGCGCTGTGTGATGGCTTCACGCTGACAGGCATCCCGCCCAATCCGTCGCTGAGGGCGGAGCTCGAAACTCTCGACGCCGGTGCGCTCCAGGCCAGGCTGCTTGCTATCGATCCCGATCCTGGAGTCGACCTGCACAATCCGGTGCGCATGATTCGCGCGCTCGAGATCCTCGACGCGGCCGGCCCGCCCCTGCGCCGATTGCGGACGCGCACCGCGCCGTCATGGCAGCCGGACCGCATCGGACTCACCGCACCGCTCGACGTCATCGATACCCGTCTGGAGAAACGCAGTCGCGAGCAGGTCGAGCGCGGCCTTGTCGCCGAGACGCAGACAGCCCTCGACATGGGCGTGCCGCCGACCGCACCGGTGATGACCGGCATCGGGTACGCGGAAGCGGTCGCGTATATCCGCGGTGAGCTGACTGACGAGGAGCTCCCGGTCGCGATGGCACGCTCCAATCGCCGCTATGCTCGCCGGCAGCTGCGCTGGTGGCGGCGCGACGATCGCGTCCGATGGTTCGAGATCGAGCCCGATCCGTTGGCGGGTATCCTCAAATATCTCGATGAGTAAGACTGCAGCCGGCGCTAAGCGCCTCAGCCGAATTCCGCCATATCTCTTTGCGGAGATCGACCGCAAGGTGCAGGAGAAAAAGCGTGCCGGCGTCGATGTGATCTCGCTTGGAATCGGCGATCCGGACCTGGCGACACCCGGCCGGATCGTGAGCGTTCTCCAGGAGACGGCGGCCGACCCGGCCAACCACCGCTACCCGTCGTACTTCGGGCTGGCGGAGCTCCGCGAGTCGATATCACGCTGGTACGCCGATCGCTCCGGAGTGGAGCTCGACCCGGGAACGGAAATCCTGCCCACCCTCGGATCGAAGGACGGGATCAGCCACGTTCCGCTGGCGCTCGTCGATCCGGGCGACGTCGTGCTTGCGCCCGATCCGGGGTACACGGTCTACGTGACCGGCGCGATCATGGCCGGCGCCGAGCCGCACAGCATGCCCCTGACCGCGAACAACAACTGGCTTCCCGATCTCGACGCGATTCCGAACGATGTTGCGGAGCGCGCGACGCTGATGTGGCTCAACTATCCGAACAACCCGACTGCTGCGACGGCGGACCGCGAGTTTCTCGAGCGTGCAGTCGACTTCTGCCGCCGTCACGACATCATCCTGTGCCACGACGCCCCGTACTCCGAGATTGCGTTCGACGGCTATCGACCTTTGACGCTCTTCGAAATTCCTGGCGCGAAGGAAGTCGGCCTCGAGTTTCACTCGCTGTCGAAGACCTACAACATGACCGGGTGGCGCATCGGCTGGGTCTGCGGGCGCGCCGACCTCGTCAACCTCATCGGTCAGCTGAAGACCAACATCGATTCTGGAATCTTCCAGGCGGTGCAGTGGGCGGCGATCGAAGCGCTCAACGGCGGAGAGGAAGAGACGAAAGCAGCATGCGCCGTATACGCGAAGCGCCATCGCCTGGTCGCCGACACCCTGAATAGCCTTGGCTGGAAGATCCGCCCGCCGCGCGCGACCTTTTATGTATGGGCGCCGGTTCCGAAAGGCTATGACTCGATCGGGTTCGCCACGCACGTTCTCGACCAGGTGGGCGTCAACATCACGCCCGGTGTCGGCTTCGGCGCTCACGGAGAAGGCTACTTCCGGCTGTCGGTCACAGCGCCCGATGCACGGCTCGAGGAAGCGATGGCGCGAATGAGGAAGCTCAGCCTCTGATCACAACCAGGAGCCCACGCGAGCGGGCGTTTCTGCTCGGGATCCTTCTGCCCGGAACCGAGCCCGAGATCGTGCAAGAGCAGATGAACGAGCTGGCGGACCTCGCCCG
>DASSLJ010000041.1:0-7967 GCA_035689585.1 Candidatus Dormiibacterota bacterium | reverse complement strand
GCGTCGACTACGACCAATCGGGCATCGCCTACGACAGCCCTGGAACGCGAATCGAGAGGATGGCGGAAGGGCTGACGATCATCAAGAAGTTCTTCGCCGGCGACGAATTCTCCTTTGAGGGAAAGCACTACACGATCCATGCTTTGAAGGGCCGGCCGCGACCGGTGCAGAAGCCGCACCCTCCAATCGTCATCGGAGGCGGTGGGCGGAAGATGCTCGAGCTGGCGGCTCGAGAGGCTGACGTCGTCAACGTGAACTTCGACCTCCGCGAGGGAAGACCGGGCAGGCACGCTGCACAAACTGGGCGTGCATCGGCGACCGAGGAGAAGCTCCGCTGGATTCGCGAAGCGGCGGGCGAGCGCTTCGAGCACATCGAGCTCGGAGCCTGGACCCTGCAGGCGAGCGTGACCGACGAGCGTGATCTGGTCGCCCGCGCGTTCGCGCCGCAGATGGCGATGGAGATGGAGGACCTCCTCGAGATCCCGCACGTCCTGATCGGCAGCCTCGAGCAGATCGTCGAAGACCTGGAAAGGCGGCGCGAAAGGTTCGGCTTCTCACACGTCATCATCCCGGGCGACGCCGCGGAGGACCTGGCGCCGGTGGTCGACCGCCTCGCAGGCAAGTGACCTAGTACGCTGAGACCGATGGCCACCACCGAGCAGGTCCAGGTCAAGGGCCGCGTCGAGGGTCGCGCATCCGAAGTTCTGAAGCCCGAAGCGCTCAACTTCGTTGCGCGTCTGGAGCGCGAGTTTGGACCCCGCCGGCAGGACCTGCTCCGGCTGCGTGATGAGCGGCAGACTCGGATTGACGCCGGCGAAATGCCGCAGTTTCTCGTCACGACGAGCACGATCCGCGACTCGCCCGACTGGAGGGTGGCCGCGGCGCCGAAAGACCTCCAGGACCGGCGCGTCGAGATCACCGGTCCGACCGACCGCAAGATGCTCATCAACGCGCTCAACTCCGGCGCGCGAGTTTTCATGGCCGACTTCGAGGACGCGAATTCGCCAACGTGGTCGAATCTCGTCGAAGGCCAGGCCAACCTGACGGATGCGATCGAGCGCCGAATCGACTTCAAGAGCCCTGAAGGCAAGGACTACCGGCTCAACGAGAAGGTCGCGACGCTTCTGGTGCGGCCGCGCGGCTGGCACCTCGACGAACGCCATGTGGAAGTCGACGGCAAGCCGATGTCGGGAAGTCTTTTCGACTTCGGTATGTACTTCTTCCACAACGCGCAAAGGCTGCTCGACAAGGGCAGCGGCCCGTACTTCTATCTGCCCAAGCTCGAGAGCCACCTCGAGGCGCGCCTCTGGAACGACGTGTTCAACCTAGCGCAGGACGAGCTCGGCATTCCGCGGGGCACGATCCGCGCGACCGTCTTGATCGAGACCATCCTCGCGGCGTTCGAGATGGAGGAGATCCTCTACGAGCTGCGCGATCACTCGAGCGGCCTCAACGCCGGTCGGTGGGACTACATATTCAGCATCATCAAGAAGTTCCGAAACCGGCCGGGATTCCTCCTGCCGGACCGCGCACAGGTGACCATGACCGTGCCGTTCATGCGCGCGTACACCGAGCTGCTGGTGAAGACGTGCCACCGGCGTGGCGCGCATGCGATGGGTGGGATGGCGGCGTTCATCCCTTCGCGCCGTGACGCCGAGGTCAACAAGGTTGCCCTCGCGAAGGTGAAAGACGACAAGGACCGCGAGGCCGGCGACGGATTCGACGGAACGTGGGTGGCGCACCCAGACCTCGTGCCGACGGCAACCGAGGCCTTCGACCGCGTTCTTGGTGAGAGACCGAATCAGCTCGAGCGGCAGCGACCCGACGTGCTCGTCCAGGCGTCGCAGCTCACCGATGTCGCCATTCCGGGTGGCACGATCACCGAAAACGGGCTGCGGATGAACGTCAGCGTCGGCATTCAGTACATCGAGTCATGGCTGCGCGGCACCGGTGCGGCCGCGATCAACAACCTCATGGAAGACGTCGCGACCGCCGAGATCTCGCGATCACAGGTGTGGCAGTGGGTGCACCACTCGGCGCGAATGGCCGAAGGGCCCACCGTGAGTGCCGACCTCGTCCGTGAGATCGCGGACGAGGAGATGAGCAAGCTCAAAGGCGGGCGCTTTGCGGAAGCGCGCGAGGTCTTCGAAGAGGTAGCGCTGTCGAAGGAGTTCCATCCGTTCCTGACGCTCGTCGCGCAGGAGCGGATCGACTAGAAGCTACTTACCGTTAGTCGGCGCCGGCGGCTTGCCCGGCAGGCGGCGCCACTGACGCGGGCCAACTCCGTTGTTCGGGTTGCCTGGGACGAATGCCACCGCCGAGGGCTTGACCATGCAGTTGTCTTTGCGGACGACGCTGCGCTCGCCGCCTTCGTGGTGCTCGATCACGACCGTCCGCTCGAGTACCGCACGAACCCTTACCTGCTTGCCATCGACCACTGCGTTGAAGCCGCCGCTGACTTCGTGGTTGGGAGGGGGGACGATCGTGGCAAGCGAGACAAGTTCGGCGGTTTTGTTCATGTGCGGCTTCCCTCGGGCTAGGCGGCGGAGTGCGCCGCGGAAATTAAGAGCGCCGCTGCGCGCGGCAGCAGCGAATGTTACCAGAGGTAATTCGCGTGATTCCCGGCCGGATGGCCGAGGTTTACGCCGCCGAGCTCTGCTGCTCTTGCAGTCGGAGCTGGCGGGCTGCCTCGCGACCGCGCCGCGCCGCCTCCTTGCTCGCCAGGTGGCGGACCCGCAGATGCCGCGGGTTCACAAACAGGCGCTTGCGGTTGACCAGCACCTTCGGCTCGCCAGGCGCGGGCTCGATCACGGCGGTGCGCTCGAGCACGGCGGTCACCCAGACGCGCCGGCCGTCGTCGACCTCCGCCTCGAAGTCCGGGAGGATCTCGTCGTCCTCGTCCATCGAGACGTTGTCGAGACGAACCAGCTCGTCGGCCGCCTTGGTTCCTTTGCCCTTGCTTCCCATACTCACATCACCACTTACCCGATAAACATCGACGCCAAACTGAGTACCGCCTCGCGCAGTCACTTAGTTCTTACGCAATGAATACCGCCGAGGTAACGGTCGGTATTCCGAAGCTAGCCCCGTACGGGCGTTCCCTCGCGTTTGGCGCTCCAATCGAGAACTACACCGAATGTCGCCTCGAAGTGTCGCGCGTAGTCTCTGGCCGCCTCCTCGACGCCGATCCGCCGCCCGGTGACCCCCTCCACCGATGCCGGCCGCAGCTCGGCGTGTCCGCACGGGACTATCCCTTCGAAGTATTCGAGGTCGGTGGTCAAATTGAGCGCAAATCCGTGGCTGACCACCGAGCGGTTGAGCTTGATGCCGATCGCCGCCAGCTTCTCGCCGTCCCTCCAGACCCCGGTCAGACCCGGCGCCCCCGGCTCCGATTCGATGCCAAGCGTGGAGAGGTAGGTGATCAGCGAGCGCTCGAGCCCAGCGATGTACGTGGGAATGGTGAGTTCGAGGTGCGCCAGGTCCATGACCGGGTAGCCGACCAGCTGCCCCGGGCCGTGGTAGGTCGCCTCGCCGCCCCGATCCGACCAGACGACCTCGACGCCCCGGCGCCGGCGCTCGTCCTCGTCCCACAGGACGTGCTCGGCGGCTGCCGCCTTGCCCATCGTGAAGACGTGCGGGTGCTCGAGCAGGAACAGCGTGTCTTCGCCGGTCCCATCCCGCAGCCGGCGCACAAGCGACGCCTGGAGGTCCCAGGCCTCGCGGTAGGGAACGCTACCCAGCCAGCAGGCTCTTACGTGCGGTCGGGACTTGTTCATCGGCGTGGTACGAGGAGCGGACGAGTGGACCGGATTCGACGTGCGCGAATCCCATTCGCATCGCCTTCTCCTTCAGCCTCGCGAACTCCTCAGGGCGGTAGTAGCGGACGACTTCGGCATGCTTCTTCGACGGCCGCAGGTACTGCCCGACCGTCAGCACGTCGATGTTGTGCGAGCGCATGTTGCCGAAGACCTCGAGCAGCTCGTCCTCGGTCTCGCCGAGGCCGACCATGAGGCCGGACTTCGTGACCATTTCGGGCGCAAGCGCCTTGACGTGTCGCAGCAGCGCGAGGCTGTTAGCGTAGACGGCTTTCGGCCGGATCCGCGCGTACAGGCGCGGGACCGTCTCGGTGTTGTGGTTGAAGATGTCGGGGCGCGCCTCGACGACGGTCCGCACCGCGTCGTGATCGCCCTGGAAATCGGGCGTGAGAACCTCGATCGTCGTGCCCGGGCTCCGGCGGCGGATGGCGCGGATGGTGCGGGCGAAGATCCCCGCGCCACCGTCCTTCAGGTCATCACGGTCGACGGAGGTGATGACTGCATGCTTGAGGCCCAGCTCCGCGACCGACTCGGCGACCCGCAGCGGCTCGCCCAGGTCGAGCTCTGTCGGACGGCCGGATGTGACGGCGCAGAAGCGGCATGCGCGGGTGCAGACGTCGCCCAGGATCATGAAGGTCGCCGTCCGTCGGTTCCAGCAGTCGAAGATGTTCGGACACCGTGCCTCTTCGCACACCGTGTGCAGCCGCCTGCCCTGGACGATCTGCTTCAGCTCTTTGAAATTGCCGCCCTCGGTCGCTCGAATCCGGATCCACTCGGGGATCGTCGTGCTCACAGGCGGATGCTTCCGGGCGTCCACTCTTCCAGCCTCTTCTTGATCGAGTTGAGAAATTCGCCGGCCGTCATCCCGTCGATGATGCGGTGGTCGAAGCTGAGGCACATGTTCATCATGTGGCGGATCGCGATCGCGTCGCCGATGACGACCGGACGCTTGATGATCGACTCGGTCGTGATGATCGCGGCCTGCGGCTGATTGATGATCGGCTGGCTGGCGATCGAGCCGGTGGCGCCGGTGTTGTTCAGCGTGAACGTCCCACCCTGCACGTCGTCGGGCTTCAGCTGCTTGTTGCGCGCGCGGTCGACGAGGTCGTTCATCGCCTTGACGAGATCGGTAAACCCGAGGCGATCGGCGTCGCGCACGACCGGCACGATCAAGCCGTCGGGGATCGCCACGGCGATGCCCAGGTTGATGTAGCGCTTGAGGATCACGCCTTCGTCGCTCCACGACGAGTTGAGCCAGGGGAACTGCTTGAGCGCGTCGCACAGGATCTGCGCAACAAACGGCAGGTACGTCAGCGCCGTCCCGTGCCGCAGCTTGAAGCTGTCCTTCTCCGCCTCGCGGTAGCGGACGAGGTTGGTGACGTCGATCTCCTGCAGCGTCCAGGCGTGCGGCGACGTCGCCAGGCTGCGCACCATGTGGTCGGCGATCGATTTGCGCATGACGCTGAGCTTCACGAGCTCTTCGCGCTTGCCGTCGAGCTGCACCGGTTGGGCGGCCGGCGCGGGCGCTTGCCTCGGCGGCGCGGGAGGCGCAGCGCCGGCGGACACGGCCGCGAGAATGTCGTCCCGTGTGACACGGCCGCCAAGCCCGGAGCCCTGGAGAGTGGTCGGATCGATGCCGTGCTCCGCCGCGAGCTTGCGCACGGCGGGAGAGAGGCGGGCGTGCTCCGTTGTCTCGGTGGCCGGAACCGCGGCCGCGACAGGAACCGGCGCCGGCGCTTTGCCGCCCGCGGGCTCGGGCGGAACCTCGGTCGTGGCCACGCCGGCTTCCTTTTCCTTTGCGGGCGCTGACGCCGCGGCGCCGGCTGTCTCGATCTGTGCGATCACGGCTCCGACGCGCACCGTTTCGCCCTCGGTGACCGCGATCTTGACGAGCTTGCCCTCAAACGGTGAAGGGATCTCGGCGTTGACCTTGTCGGTCACGACTTCGACAAGCGGCTCGTCGCGCTTGACGAAGTCGCCTTCTTGTTTCAGCCACTTGTCGACCGTGCCTTCGGTGACCGATTCCCCCAGCTGCGGCATCTTGATTGCCGATACGGCCATGACTTGAGTTCGAGTGTAACCGAGCGACTCGCACTCCAAGTTGCGCCGGCACCGCCGATCGAGCCGAGCCGGGGCCGCTCTCGACCCCGGCTCGCCCGACTCCTGCCGGTCGCCTACCGCAAAGCGAGCCTGGGCGGCACCGCGGGGTTCACGCCTTCGACGGCGTGACGCAGCGTCGCGAGGCTCCACAGCATGATGGTCACGAGCATCAGAGCGAGCAGGAATTGCGGCGCGTCGAAGATCAGCCCACCGACGACGGCGATCGTGACCCCGCCCATCCCGACCACGGCGGTGATCAACCCGAACGGGTCGACGTAGTACGAGCGCTCGAGCGGTGCGCCGAACACGCAGGCGATCCCGCCGAGGACGCCGAGTGCGACGATGCCGGCTCGCACGCCTCCGAGCAGCGGCCAGCCCCATCCCGCGAGGACTGACAGCGCCATGGCGAGACCGGCGACGACCAACGCTGTTGAGACAGCGTCTTTCCAGGTAAGCCTCATTGAGCTACACCTCCAAGCGTCAGGCTGACTCACTTCCGGCCATGCCGGAACGGGCATACGTCCCGGCGCGAAAGGACCATCCGGCCCGAGCCTGTAACACGCGCCGGTATGAACCGGCGCCATGAGAAAGCTCGTCGGTTGGATAGCGGTCGGAATCGCGGTGGCGTCGTGTGGCGGAACGGCCGCCTCGAATGTGGCGAGCACGTCGGCATCGACGACGGTGCCGGTGATCGCCGTGGTCTCGAAGTCGGTCAAAGGCCAGAGCGAGGACGTCCTGACAGACACGAATGCGCAGACGCTCTACTACCTGACGTCGGACACCGCAGCGACGCCGGCATGCACCGGCAAGTGCCTGAGCAACTGGCCGCCGCTGGTCCTGTCGTCCGGCGATCCCGGCTCAGGCGCCACCCTGCCGGGCAAGCTGACGGTCACGACGAGTCCGAACGGGCGGATCGTGCTCTACAACGGCCATCCGCTGTACACGTTCGCTCGCGACAAGACGAGTAACGACGCCAACGGCGAGGGGATCAACGCGTTCGGAGGTACCTGGCACGTCGCCACTCCGACGCTTGCCGCAAGCTGAAATTCCGCCCGCATAATCGAAGCGTCAAATGGTGGCGCTGCTGATCGTGCTGGCGATCGTGGCCGCTTTCGACGTCCTCGTCTGGCTATTCGGGGTCGATTCTCGGCCCGGCTTCAGCGACGGCCGCACCGACGTCAAGGAGAGGTGGTTCGTGCACTGAGGTCGCGCCCCGAGGGATACCGCCCGAGGTCGTGATCCGTACCGCCGCCTTCATGTGCTCCAACGCGACCGGCAAGTTGCCGCGACGCTTGAGAATCTCCGCGTACTCCGCGTGACACTGGACCAGGCGCATGGTCATGCCCGAGTTCTCCAGGGCCGCGACAGCGAGCCTAAATTGCGTGTCTACTTCGGCGTCATCCGCGTGCGCCATCGCGATGCGTCCCTTCCACATTCGCGCATCGGCAATGGACCACGCCTCCGATTGACGCTCACCAAAGTCGAGCGCAGCGTCGGCATACGTGGTCGCCTGTTCGAGATCGCCTTCGGCGACGCATAGCTCGCACAGGCTCGAGAGGACCGCACTGCGGTCGGTCGTCAGGTTGCCCTGCTGGTGCAGCTGCAGCGAGCGATGCAGATGCTGCCGGGCACCCGCAAGGTCACCGCATCCCAGGAGTGCCCAACCCAGATCGTTTTCGGCGACCGCGAGTGAGCGACTGTCCTTGAGGGTCTCGAACAAGGCCACCGCACGGCTGCAGTAGTTGACCGCCTGCTCCATGCGCCCAAGCTCGCGGCAGGCGATTCCGGCGCAGTCGAGCAGTTTTCCCAGCCGTCTCATGTCCACGACCGGGTCTGCGAGCTCGATCGCCTTCTCGAAGGTCTTAATCGCCTCCTCGAACTCCCCGTACCGGCACTGAGCGACCGCAAGGCCGTTCAATATCCGAAGCTCGAGCGCAGGAGGAATGTTGGGAAGGGAGCGGCATGCGGCCAGAGCCTTCATCGCCACTGCGATCGCGTCCGGACGCTGCTCGAGAAACGCTATCGATGCTTCGGCGCCCATGCACTCCGCGA
>DASSLJ010000040.1:0-3194 GCA_035689585.1 Candidatus Dormiibacterota bacterium | reverse complement strand
TCCAGCACCGGCCGGCCGCGTGCATCGATAGGCGCGTGTCGCTCACGGACGAACGCGGATGATCGTCTTCCCCGCGCGTCGCTCAGTCGCGTTGAAGGTGGCGACGGCATCGTCGAGGGTCGAGACGTTGCCGATGTTCGTTCGCAGTCGTTCGTCCCGCACCCGCTGGACGATCTCACTCAGTTGGGCACGATCGGACTCGACAACGAAGTCGACCGCCAGACCATCGTCGGGCCGCGCCTCGGGCGGCCCGACGATGGACACCAGCGTTCCTCCGGCTCGAATCAGGCGCGCGGACCGCTTCCCGATGTCGCCGCCGATGACATCGAACACCAGATCGACTCCGCCGACGTCTTCGAGGACGTCGTTGTCGAGGTCGACAAACTCCTGCGCGCCGAAGTCGAGCGACTTCTGACGGTCGGCGGCGCGTCCGGTGCCGATGACGTAGGCGCCGGCCTCTCGTGCGAGTTGCGTCACCATCGACCCGACTGCGCCGGCCGCGCCGTGCGCGAGGACGCTCTGCCCCGCCTGAAGGCGGCCGTGCTGGAACAGTCCCTGCCACGCGGTGAGGCCCGAGATCGGCAGGCTCGCGCCCACCGCGAAGTCGACGTCGCCCGGCAGCGGCGCAAGGTTGCGTGCCTCGACGGCCACATACTCGGCCAGGGTGCCGTCGCGATGCCAGTCCGCGAGGCCGAACACCCGCTGTCCCACCGACAGACCCGTCGTGCCATAGCCGAGGGCCGTGACCACTCCGGCCAGCTCGTGCCCAGGGATCGACGGTGTTCGGTCACGGTCGCGGCGATCGGTCCAGGTCGAGGGCCAGGTCAGCTCAGTCTGGACGAATCCCGACGCATAAACCTGAACGACGACGTCGTTTATCGCTGCCTGCGGCTCGGGCCGCTCCATCAGCTTCATCCCGGCCGTTCCCGCAGCCTGGTCCGTCACCACTATCGCTTTCATTTGAATTGTCTCCTCGGTCATTTGTCTCTTCGGTGGAAATGTCGCGGGATGGAAAGCCCGTTCGACATCTATTGCCGCGGGCCATGGGTACCCAGGTTGCCCTCGGCGGGCTGATAGGACGCAGCCGGCCGATCTGGACAGCGCCGGCCGGCCGCGCGCATCGCGCGTCGCTCACGGACGAACGCGGATGATCGTCTTCCCCGCGCGTCGCTCGGTCGGGTTGAAGGCGGCGACGGCATCGTCGAGGGTCGAGACGTTGCCGATGTTCGTCCGCAGCCGTCCGTCACGCACACGCCGGACGATCTCACTCAGTTGGGCGCGATCGGACACGACAACGAAGTCGACCGCCAAGCCGTCGGCGGGCCGTGCCTCGGTCGGGCCGGCGATGGTCACCAGCGTTCCTCCGGCTCGAATCAGGCCTGCGGACCGCTTCCCGATGTCGCCGCCGAAGACATCGAAAACCAGATCGACTCCGCCGACGTCTTCCAGGGCGTCGTTCTCGAGGTCGACGAACTCCTGCGCGCCGAAGTCGAGCGCCGTCTGACGATGGGCAACGCGTCCGGTGCCGATGACGTAGGCGCCGGCCTCACGTGCGAGCTGGGTTACCATCGAACCGACTGCGCCGGCCGCGCCGTGCACGAGGACGCTCTGCCCCGCCTGAAGGCGGCCGTGCTGGAACAGTCCCTGCCACGCGGTCAGGCCCGGCATCGCCACGCTCGCCCCCACTGTGAAGTCGACGTCGCCCGGCAGCGGCGCGAGGTTGCGTGCCTCGACGGCCACATACTCGGCCAGGGTGCCGCCGCGATACGAGTCCGTGAGGCCGAACACCCGCTGTCCCACCGACAGCCCCGTCGTGCCATAGCCGAGAGCGCTGACCACTCCGGCCAGCTCCTGCCCGGGAATAACCGGCGTCCGGTCACGGCCGAGGCGATCGGTCCAGGTCGAGGGCCATGTCAGCTCATCCCAGGTGAATCCCGACGCATGAACCTGAACCACGACGTCGTTTATCGCTGCCTGCGGCTCGGGCCGCTCCACCAGCTTCATCCCGGCCGTTCCCGCAGCCTGGTCCGTCACAACGATCGCCTTCATCGTCCACCTGCCTGTGTGTGGTATGTCGTCATCTTCCGAATTCCTTCGCAGACGAGCGAAAATAGGACGGCGAAACTCGATGGTCCAATGAACTCCTCTGCCTCGCAGACGCGGGGTTCAGGACGCTGCGACGGGACCGGTCGGCAATCTCGAAGCGTCGACGCGACGGTCCGATCGACGTACGAGCTCCTCGTCACGTCCTGAAAATCCGACTTCGACCCGCCGACCTGCGAGGCGGAGGCGTTACCGGAGACTTTAACCGCACCGGGTTTTTGCGATGTCATCCGGATGACAGCCCGGGAATTTTCTTCGATTCCGCTCAGGCGATGGCGATCTCATTCAGACCGGCGAGATCATCCACGCAGAAGAAGCATCGGTTGTAGTCGATGAGACCTTCGGATCGCATGCGGGTCAGCTCCGCGTTGATGACGGGGCGAGCCGCGCCGACGAGCTCGGCCAGGTCCTGGTGCGTCAGGCGGACGTCAATCGTGTGGCCGTGCGTGCAGCGCTGCCCCTCGAAGCAGATCAGGTCCCGGAGCGTGGCGGCCACCCGGGCCCGGACCGGCGTGGTGAACTGCCAGAGCAGCCGCCTCTCGAGGAATTGCGCGCGAGCGGTCGCCGACTCAAGCAGCAGGGAGGCGATTTCCACGTCGCCGCGCGACGCAATCTCCGACTCCGCGCGATCCAGTTCGAGGATATCCACGGAACCGTGTGCGATGACCTGCTCGTCCTGGGGGGAGATTAATCCGTCAGGACGTGGAAATAAGTGACCTTCGGCTTGCCCCCCTCCGCCAGCGACGCAAGTGTCTCCTTGATCCTCGCGAAATGCTCCTCGGCGAAAAGGAAGTCGATGGCGGCCTGATCGCGGAAGCGCTCGTAGAGGACGAAGTGCCCCGGATTGTCCCGGTTCTCGTGGAGCCGGAAGACCGACACGCCCTCCTCGGCGAGGGACTTCGGGACGAAATCCTCGACGAACGCTCGCCTCAGCTCCTCCCGCTTGCCCGGCAGCGCGACGGCTTCGGCGATGATCACGACCTCATTCTCAATCGCCATTGTTCTCTCTCCAGTGGTGAAGGAACCGGATCGGGGGAATCCTCGCCGCTATCTCCGGGCGGCCCTGGCGCCCGCGGAATCGGGCCCGGACC
>DASSLJ010000039.1:0-3043 GCA_035689585.1 Candidatus Dormiibacterota bacterium | reverse complement strand
GCCGGATCGATGATGTGGTGGAGCACCACGCTGCCTCGCGTCCATCGGCGCACGGTCGTGCTCGACGTGGCGATGCCACCATCCGTGATCGCGACCGCCTCCTCACCTTCGTCGATCGCCGCGCCGCTGTCTTCGCTCACCTGCACTGACCAGCCGCCCGGAGGCGGCTGACCGGCGACCGCGATGTCACCGCCGAGGCTGACGAGCACGCCGCCGCCCGACATCGCCTTCGCCGCCGCGGCGGCTGCGAGGTCGGACGCCAGCGCTTTCGCGGTCGCGCCGAGGTCGATCTCGACGCCCTTGGGTATCCACGTCTCCCGCGTCCGTGCGTCGAATCGGATCGCCTGCCAGCCAGGCACGCGAGCAGCGCGCACGGGAAGGGGTCCGCCTTCTTTGGCCACCAGCGCAAAGTCGACGTCGTAGCCGGCGACCTTGACGGCGGTACCGACCGTTGGGTCGACCGCCCCATCCGTGAGCTCGGCGCCGCGAAGCCCCGCCGCTATCGCCTGCGCGAGCAGCGGGCTGACGACGACGTCGCGCTCGGGCGAGGCGTTGAGCCGGCTCAGCTCGCTGTCTTCCCGAAACCGGCTCGCGGCGACGTCGATCGCGCTGATGACGCCGTCGACCGCGGCTTTCGCAGCGGCCAGCGAGCGAATGTCGCTGACTACGACTCGGAGCGAGCCGCCGAGCGCGCGATCGTCCGCGATGCCGATCACGCTGGTCGTCACTTCGCGCGGACGGTTCGGCGCAGAGCGATCGCGAGCACGGGACAGTCCTCGACCGCGCGCTGTGCGAGCGGGATGAGGTGCGGCGGCACAGGACCAGGTGCAAGGATCGGATAGCCCCAGTCGTCGAGGCGGATCAGTTCGGGAAGCAGCTCGGCGCAAAGGCCGCGGCCGTCGCACTTGATGCGGTCGACGACGAGATGGCGCTCCGTCGTCATGCGGTTCGTCTCGCGTTGTGGGGCGAATGATTGGCGAACTCGGAGGCAAACACCCGAAGCGCCGATTGAAGGAACAGAACTGCTCCGTCGGGATGCCGGCACGCACCGCGGCCGCGCACCTCCGAGGCCCATCGCTGCAGATGAGCCAGATCCGAAGAGTTCGATCCCTGATGGGCGATGCGGCTGCATGCGGCCGAAAGCGCCCGCAATCCGAAGAAGCACGGCCCGCACTGCGCCGAGCTCTCGCCTGCGAGGTAATGCATGATCCCGCTCGTCTCACAAACGGGACAGTGGTCTTTGCCGAGCACACCGATCACGCCGCAGCCGAGCGCGATGCCCTCGGCACGAAGCTGCTCAGCGTCGAGAGTGAGATCCCATACTCGACCTGGGTCCGACCAGGTCCCGAAGTAGCCCCCGATCAGAATCGCGCGTGCGGAGTCTTGCGTCGCGCCGGCGCTCTCGACGATCTGGCCGATGGTGTTGCGAACGTCCGCCTCCATGACGCCCGGTCGCGTGACACCTCCGACCGCCGTAACCAAAACTGTGCCGGCCGGCTTGCCGCGCGCGATCAGCGCGACATGCGCGAGCGTCTCGACGTTCTGGACGAGCGTCGCCGCGCCCTCGAGGCCGCGCTCGTGCGGGCTCGGAGGAGTCGTCGTCGGCGTCGCGACGCCGTCGCTCAACAGGTGCACGACGGCGCTCGATTCGCCCGCCACATAGCGTGCCGGCGCGGCCGCGACGCGGGTGATGCGCTGCTCGGCGTCGGGCCTCTCGGCCAGCGCCCGCGTCATGGCGATGCGGCTGGCGGTCTTGTCTTCGCCGATGTAGAGGATCACCTGCCTGGCGCGAATCACGCGAGCTGCCGTGAATGCGCCGTCAAGGATGAGATGTGGACGAGACGCCATCAGCACCTGATCCTTCTTGCTCTGCGGCTCGCCTTCTGCGCCGTTGACGATCACGACCGCCTGACCGTGCGAGTGCGATGCGACAGACCTCCATTTCACGCCCACCGGAAAGCCGGCGCCGCCACGCCCGACGAGCCCGGAGCGAATCAGCGTCTCGATGAACATGGTGTTGACGCGGGGAAGGGGTCCTAGCCGGGCGAGATGTTCCGGCAGCGATTCCGCACCCGCGCGAAGGTCTCTGCCCTCGAGGAGACGCGTCATCGCGGAGTCTCCTTGCGATCGACCGCAGCGCGGAAAGAGCTGCGTGCGGCCGCGAGGGGATCGGTCGAGCCCGCGTTGATCCGGAGTACGACCGCCACCCCGACTGCCGCGATGCATGCGGCGGTGATGCCGAGCATCCACGCCGACCACGTATCGGTGCCGGTGCCCATTCCGTGAATGACGCCTATCGGCCAGGCCGCATAGGTGAGCCAATGGATCGCCCTCCATGCGCTGTGGCCGAGCCCCCCGCGCACGAGGCTGGTGACGACGATCGCGAGGATCAGCTCAAACGCGATCACTCCGAGGCCGAGCCAGAACGTGCGGTAGTAGGACGAGAACGGAATCAGCGCCGCCGTCCAGCCGAGGTTGGTGAAGGGATCGACGACGGCGGTCACGATGTGGAGCGCGAGAAAGACGAGCGTCATCAACGCGAGGTTGCGGTGCAGGCCGGTCGTCAGAAAGCGTGGCCACCTGTCGCTCTCGAGGCGAAGCGTGGACAGAATGCCGAGGATCACGACGGTCGTCAGCAGAATCAATGTCACCGCGCCCGCGCCGCGGGTCGTGTACCAGAGGACGCTGTTGTTCAACGCGGCCTAGCGCGAGCCGCCCGTGACCGCTACCGCGCTCCCCGAAGATGAGCTGATGCCGGCTGACGACTGGATGGTGCTCGAGGCGTTGGACGAGCTAGACGAGCTCGTCGACGTCGAAGCCGTGCTCGTTGACGCTGCCGCCGAGCCGGGGATCGTCTGTGCGCTCACGACCGCGAAGACGCCGACACCGACGAGAGCCGCGATCGCGCTGCCGACGGTCAGGTGCTCCAGCAGGCGCAGCGCGTCATCGCGCATTCGGGCGCGGGCTCGTGTGGTGCTCGTGGTTTCCATGCTTGAAAGCGTGGGCGAGACGGCCAAACCGTTCCTAAGAGCCGGCTGTGAGA
>DASSLJ010000038.1:0-3300 GCA_035689585.1 Candidatus Dormiibacterota bacterium | reverse complement strand
GGCCTATCGTCCTGATCGCGATCGGAATCTGGCTCATCGTGCGGCAGCGCGGCCGCCCTTAGTCTCCATGCGCTACCGCAGCCTGATCTTCCCCGCGCTGCTGATCCTCGCGGGTGTGGTCGCGCTGCTCGTCAACACCGGGGCGATCGCGGCCGACCGCTTGATTCTTCTGTTCAACCTGTGGCCGCTGGTCCTGATCGTGATCGGCGTCGAGCTGATCATCCGGCGTGGCGTCCGGGGGGCAGCCGCCGAGATTGCCGCCGCCATGGTCGTGGTGATCGCGATCGTGGCGGCCGTGGTCTATGTCGCCGTGAGCCCCAGCCCGACCGCGACCAACAAGATCGACTTCTCAGAGCCCCTCGGCCAGCTGCACAGGGCGTCGCTCGCATTGAACTTTGGGTCTTCCAAGATCACGATCTCCGACGGCTCCGACCTCGGCTCACGCCTGTTCCAGGCGCACATCGAGACAGGCGCTCCGGGTCTCGATTGGAAGTTCGACCAGTCGACGGGCGCTCTGACCGTGTCGCAGCACACCAACTTTCCTTTCGGTTTTCAGAACGGGCGCGTTACTGCGAACATCTCGCTGAATCCTGAGGTGACCTGGATGATCACCGAAAACACCGGCGCCTCCACGGACACACTCAACATTCCGCAGGCGAAAGTGGGCGCGATCACGATCAACACCGGCGCCAGCCGCGAAGATCTGACACTCGGCGCGCCCTCGGGTATCGTGCCCGTCGAGGTCAACGGTGGCGCACTGACGGTTCATGTGCACCGACCAAGCGGCGCCGAGGCTTCAGTCGACGTCTCCGGAGGTGCGATCTCGCTCGACGCTGACGGCAAGACGAATCATGCGGTCGGCAATTTGCGATACGAGTCGAACGGATTCGCCGGCGCTTCTGACGCCTACCGGATCAAGGTCAGCGGTGGCGCCTGCACCGTCACGCTCGATACTGGATCAGGCTAGCCGCCGGTCCAGCGCCTCGACGCGGGCTTTGTACAGCGATTCGGTGGCCGCGGAGAGAGCGCGCCGCAGGCCGGCTGCCGCGACGCGCAGCAGACCTTCCAGCTCGGCGTCGGCTACGTGCGCCGCGCGAAGCACATGGACCAGCGCGGCGGCGCGTTCGGCTGCGGAAAGAAACGCGTCCTCGTCGGCCGGAAGCGCGGCCAGGTCGGCGGCCTCACGGCGCAGCCGAGAAGCGAGAAGCGTCATCTCTTCGCCGCCACGCTCGTCGCATCGCGTCGCCGCGACGCCGGCGGCAGCGCTTGCGAGGCGTCCCTCCAGCAGCCGCCCGTCGGCGGCGGAGCTCGCCGCGACCGCCGGACACAGACCCACCACCTGCTGAGCCCCAAGCGAAACGCCTCGACGTTCGAGTTCCGCGATGACCGCGGACGGCGTTGTCTCGTCGACGCGGAAGAGGTTCATCGAGAGCTGCACTCGATCGTCCGACAACGGAAAGACCAGCGCCTGCACGCCGCGCAGCCCTGCGCCGGATTCACGAATCGACCGCGCCAGCGCCCGCGCGGCGACGAGGTCGTAGCCGTACAGGATCACGTTGAACGCGACCAGCGCGTGGCGCGCGCCGATGCATACGGCGCCGGCGGTGGGGTGCAGGTCCGGGCCGCCGAGGTCGAGTCGAGCCCGGCCCGCCCGAATGTCCGCGAGCGTCTTGTTCGCGCCGTGACCATAGAAATAGACGGGGACGTGCAGCTCCGACCACACCAGCGACCCGATCGCATGCGCTAGCTCGCGACATGTCTCCAGCGAGGTTGAGCCGAGCGGGATGATCGGCACGACGTCCGCGGAGCCCACCCGTGGATGGACGCCTGCATGCGCGCGCAGGTCGATGCGCTCGACGGCCTCGGCCGTTGCGGCCATCAAGCCGTCGGTCACGCTCGAGCGCGAACCGGCGAGCGACACCACCAGCCGGTTGTGATCGACGTCGGCGTCGGCGTCGAGCAAAAACGCCGGAGCGACGGCGGCGCCAATGTCGGAGATGACCTCGGGACGCCGTCCTTCGGAGAAGTTCGGGACCGATTCGAACAGGTCCAAGACCAGCTAGCGTAAGTTGCCGTGTCCGGACAGGTCGCGCTCATCTACGGCGACGCTCTGATGAAGCACCATTTGTCCGACGAGCATCCGCTGCAACCGATCCGCGTGAAGCTCGCGGTCGACCTGATCAAGGAGACGGGTCTCATCGAACATGCGGATCTCGTGCCGCCGCGTGTGGCGACCGACACCGAGCTCGAGCTCGTCCACTCGCGCGAATATGTGCAGCTCGTCCGGGAGCTGAGTGATCCCGAGCGCCGGCGCAGCATTCCGTACGACGTGATCGACGCGGCCGGCTACGCGTCGGCCGACAACCCGATCTCCGACGCGCTGCACGAAGGCACCGCGCTCGTCGCCGGCGCGTCGCTGGTTGCGGCGGAGGCGATCCAGAGTGGAGCGTTCCTGCACGTGTTCAGCCCTTCGGGTGGTCTGCATCACGCGCATCGCGATCGGGCGTCGGGATTCTGCACCTACAACGACGCAGCCATCGCGTGTCAGTGGTTCAAGCAGCGCGGACATCGCGTCGCGTACATCGACGTCGACGTCCACCACGGCGATGGGGTGGAGGACATCTTCCAGAGCGACCCGGACGTGCTCACCATCAGCCTCCACGAGTCGGGCCACTGGCTGTTTCCGGGCACAGGCTTCCCGCAGGACTCGGGCGTCGGTCCGGGCAGGGGCTGGAAGGCCAACGTGCCCTTTGTGCCATACACATGGGACGAGCCGTGGCTGACCGCCTTCGAGAAGGTCGTGCCCGCGTTGCTCCGGCGGTTCAGGCCGACAGTCCTGGTCACACAGGATGGGTGCGACACGCACCACCTCGACCCGCTCGCGCATCTTGCCGCGACCACGCGCATCTGGCCGAAGATCGGATCGATGTTTCACCAGCTCGCACACGAGCTGTGCGACGGCCGGTGGCTCGCGCTAGGGGGCGGTGGCTACGCGATTCGTGAGGTCGTGCCGAGAGCGTGGACGCTGCTGTTCGCGGAGATGGTCGAACGTCCCGACCTGGCCGAGGACGTGAACGATGCGCACACGGTCATGCCCGGGAAGGAGGCGCAGGAGCGAGTCTGGGCGGCTCTCCAGAAGGACCTCGCGCGTCTCGGCGAGGTGCACGGCCTGGATTTCTTCTAGACGGAGTAAGTCCTCAGGCAGCGAGTGCACACCTTCGCCCGAAACGTTCGTCCGGCGACCGTCACGCGACCCATCTGGAGGTTGGGTTCGAACCTCCGGTTGACCCGGTTCTTGGC
>DASSLJ010000037.1:0-8183 GCA_035689585.1 Candidatus Dormiibacterota bacterium | reverse complement strand
CGGCGGCGATTCCGCCCACGATCAGGCCGGCGACGGCGGCCGCGACGATCACGCTGATGCCACCCACGAGTGCCAGCAGCCGCTCGGTCACAAGCCGCGTCCACGACACGGGCGCGGACAGCACGAGTTCGACCCGACCCTGTCTCAAGTCCGAGGCCCAGACCGCGACCTGGGCCGTGACGTATGCGGCCACGACCGGCGCCAGCAATGTGCCCGCGAACGCGATGTACTGGTCGGTCAGCGATCCCTCGCCGGAGAGGACGATGAATCGGCGAAAGTACTCGACGTCCGCCCAGAGTTTGCGAACCTCCGGTTCGAGATAGGACACGAGGCCTGCCATCGCCGCGGCGCCGGCTGCCCATGCAAGAAGCCCGTACCGCTGCCGAACGAGAGAAGAGCTCCAGAGCGCGGACAGCCACGGCCGTGCCACCGTGACCGGGCCGCGAGCGGACTCCTCGCTCGGGCGAGCACCCACGACCGACGCGTAATCGCGGCGCTCGAAAGCCCAGGCGGCGATCCCGAGCAGGACGACCGGAATGAGGACCAGGGCGAGTGTCGCGACGACGTTGACCCCATGACCCGGCACGAGGACGCGGGATTCCTGGAAATAGAAGAACGGCGACGCGAACCGCACGATCGCGACCGGGCCGGCCTTATCCCACACGTTGGTGAAGACATAGAGCGCGCTCATCGCGAGGGCGGTGACGCCGGCAGCGGCGCGGGCGGTTCGCGTGAACTGCGCCACGAGCACTGCCAGCGCGTAGAACGTAAGCCCACACAGCGCCGCCTCGCTGATGGTGATGAACGACCCGAGCGTGTCGGGCTCGGCGCCGGCGGCGAGGCTGATCGCGGTGCCGGCGCCAAGGCCAACCACGATGAGGGCGCTCACGACCAGGAATCCCAGCGCCCGGTCACGGACCACGCTCCAGCGGCGCCGGCCGGTGGCGAGGAGCATCTCGAGGGACCCACCGGCCTCAGCTCCGCGGATGGCCTGAGCCCCCGCGATCGCCGCATACAGTCCGATGAAAAGAGGGATCAGCAGGATGTTGTGGTAGGTCAGGTATCCGCCCAGCGTGTCGAGTCGTTCGGCGGGCCAGCGAAGCACGCGCAGCGCTTGCGCCGCCGCTTCGACGCCAGACGCAAGGGCCGCGCCGCCGCCGGGCGTCGTCCTGAACTCCTGCGCGAGCATGCTCGCGGTCGCGTACTGCGCGGCCGCGCCGGCGACGACCCACAGGATGATCCCCGTCCGGTGGGCCCTGACGGTGTCAGCGATCAGCCGTAGCCGGCTCGGGCTCGCCGATCTGTGCAAAGAAGACCTCCTCGAGCGTCATCTCGTGGCTGTCGAGCTCGATCACGCCCGCGTCCTCGAGCCTTTTGAGCAGAGGCGCAATTGAACCCTTCACGGTGCAGGTGATGTGATGGTCGTCGACAGCCGCGCCGGAGACGCCGGGCAGCGATGCGATGTCCTCGGCTCGAACGTCGCCGGAGAAGCGGGCCTCGACCTGGTGGGTCCGGACGGCTCTCAGCTCGCCCAGCGACCCGACCTGCAGCAGCCGGCCGCGCCTGATCAGTGCCACGCGGTCGCAGATGGCCTCGACCTCGGACAGCACGTGCGAGGACAGGAATACGGTGGCTCCGGCGGCTGCGCTCTCTCGTACCAGCGTCCGGAACTCGCGCTGCATCAATGGATCGAGTCCCAACGTGGGCTCGTCGAGGATCAACACCTCGGGCTCATGCATGAACGCCTGGATGAGGGCGACCTTCTGCTTGTTGCCATGCGAGAGCTCGTCGTACTTGCGCCTGAGGTCGATGTCGAAACGCTTTGCCAGGGCGGCGATCCTCTCCGGCTTTACGCCGCCACGAAGACCGGCCAGCAAGCCGACGACGTAAGCCGCGCGCACTCCCGGGAACTGGGCGAGCTCACCGGGAAGGTAGCCGACTCGACGCTTGATGGCCAGGCTGTCACGGTGGGCGTCGAGGCCGGCCACCCGGATGGTGCCGTGATCGGGCCTGATGAGGTCCATCAGCAGCCGGATGGTGGTCGTCTTGCCGGCCCCGTTTTGACCGATGAATCCGAACACCTCTCCGCGCCGGACGCCGAGATCGAGGTCGAACACACCGCGACCCGACCCGTAGTTCTTCGTAACCGCCTGGCACTCGATCGCGAGTGAGCCTGTCTGGTTCATGGCTCGAAGCTAACCCGTGCCCACCGCTCCCCAAAGGGCCGTCAGACCTGCGCGCAGAAGGCGGTTGGGCATTCCCCTGAGCTGGCCGAGAGGATCAGCCTGGACGTATGCGGGCGTTACGGACTCGGCTGGCCGACCGGCGCAGCGGACGTGTCGTGTTCGCGCCGCACTGCCTGCTCAACGAAAACGTCAGGTACCTCGGAGGCGCGTGCCGTCCGGGACCCGTCAACGAGTGGCTCGACAGATGGGCGGCCGAAGGCGTCGGCATCTGCCAGATGCCGTGTCCCGAGCAGCGCGCGTGGGGCGGAGTCGCGAAGCCCCGGCTTGCGCCGGCATATGGATCGCGTGGCACCCCGATGTGGCCTGTGCGTCGGTGGCTCATGCGCATCTTCGTCCTGTACACGCGAATCAGGTACGCATTCATCGCTCGAAGGGTCGTCGGCGAGATGCAGGACTACCAGCGATCGGGCTATCGCGTTGCGGGGCTGGTCGGCGTCGCGGGATCGCCTTCGTGCGGCATCACGCGCACGCTGGATGTCGACAACTGGCTGGAGATGGTCGCCGGCGCCGGCGGCAATGAGCTCAGCTCCGAGCTCGTGAATCGGGCGGTCATCTCATCCGCTCGGCCCGGGCAAGGCTGGTTTGTATCGGCGATCCTGTGTGGGATCAAGCGCCGCAGGATCGTCGTGCCGCTGGCCGAACACGACCTCATAGCCGAGCTGGCGGAACCTCCATGATCAGGCGGATCTGACTGAACGTCCTCTCGAAAGCTGGAACGCTTTCTTGATCAAGCGTTTGAGCGCCGGACGGCGGGCGTCTTGTGCTGAGTCGAGCCGCACGAACCTCATGTCCTTTCCGCCGCCGTGGAGCAGACCACTCCCATCGTCGAGCTCACGGCCGCGATAGAAAAAGATCATCGCGTGCGCGGTGAGCGTGCCGACGCCGACGACGTTCTCACCGCCAGACGCGTAACGCGCGAGCTTCCAGACCATCGACTTCGACCGCGGCGGTGCCATGTCGTAGGCGATCTCTTCGGCATCTGGCGCCACGTCGCGGATGGTTGCGATCGCCGCCTCGACGATCGGACGTGTCGCCTCGTGAATGTCCTGGAGGCGACCGCTCAGGGTGCTCATATGTTGATTAGACTCCGCCACCGCAGCGAACTCATCGCCAGCCCAGCGGACCGACAGCCTCGGCAGCCACCAGCCTGGCCATGAGCTCGGCGTTGCGGCGCGCCTGCTCCTCCCACTCCTCGTGTGGGGTCGCATTCCGCCAGTCCTCGAGCGTCGCGACCGCGTCGAAGTGGCGCTGGTGCAGCCTGCCGCGGCGAAGGGAGAGGACTACTCGCAGCGCTCTCGATCCACATCGTGCGACTGCGCCGTAGTCGGCGTCGACTGCGCCGATGAGGTCGAGCTTCTGTGGCTCGGTGGTCCAGCGAATGCCCCGGATGTGTTCGCGAAGTGAAGCGGCGTATTCGAACATCAGCCGGTCCGCGGCGGCGTCGCGCATTCGCTCGAGCGCGCGGATCGTCGCCGTCACGACGGCCACATCGCGGCGCAGGACGTCAGTGATGCCGTGGACAAGCGATTCGAGATCGCCTGAGCCGACGCCCAGGCTGCGGCCGAGCTCGCGATCGGAGCGGCTGATCGCGCTGCCCGCGTACCGCAGCGGATACACACGCTGCAGGCCTGCGGCAGCCTGGCGCGTGGGCTCCCAACCGAGGTACGGACCGAACCACTGTGCGCCATCGTCCTCGTGCAGTTCGTGGACCACATCCAGGGACGGCGTGCGCTCGTCAGCGTCGAGACGAATCCACACGCAGCTCTCCATGCCAAGCGACCGGTTGTACCGGCTCGGGTGCCGCGCGAGAAGATCGCTCTCGAGGAACGCCGCCTCGTGCTCGGACATGCAAATGACCGGCTCGACCCACGCCACCTGCTCGACCATGCGGTACAGGTGCTGCCGGTCGCCGAGGTCGCTCCAATACGAGCGCGTTCGGGTCGCGAGGTCGCGGCTTCGGCCGACATAGACGACGCGCCCGACACCGTTGCGAAAGATGTAGACGCCAGGCTCATGCGGCATGAGCTTCAGCGCGGATCTCACCGCCACGCCGGGTTGCGGAAGTTTCCTGGGCAACAGGACGGCATGGTGCCACGCCGCCGGCGGCGCCGTCTTTGGCAACGCATTTGCGGCTTCCAAGCCTGATTAAGACCGCATTTGCTAGATTTGCGGAGTGGCTGGTGGGTTGCGAATTGGACAGGCGGCCGAGCTTCTGCGCGTCAGCCCCGACACCGTTCGGCGCCTGATCGACGCCGGAAAGATCAAGACGACGAGCACCGGCGGGGGTCAGCGCCGCATCGACGCCGTGGTGCTCGCGAGGTATATGGCATCGCAGCCGCGACAGGCGCCGCCGGCGGTCGTCAGCGAATCGGCGCGCAATCGGTTCCAGGGAATCGTCACAAGGGTCGTCAAGGACGGCGTCGCGGCGCAGGTCGAGATGCAAGCCGGGCCGTTCCGGATCGTCTCGTTGATGACGCGTGACGCGGCCGACGACCTGAAGCTCAAGCCGGGGATGCTCGCCATCGCGTCGGTCAAGTCGACCAACGTCGTCATCGAGGTACCGCGCGCTTGAACAGAGTGACCTTATTGGCGGCGACGCTTCTCATCGCCGGCTGCGGCGGCAGCGCTGCTTCCACTTCGGCATCGGCGCAAACGATCAACGTCTTCGCGGCCGCCTCGCTCACGGATTCATTCAAAACGCTTGGCGATGCATTCCACCGCCAGCACTCGAACGTCGCAGTTCAGTTCATCTTCGCTGGCACGCCAACTCTCGTCACGCAGATCGAGCAGGGCGCGCAGGCGGACGTATTCGCTTCCGCCGACACGACGAACATGGACAAGCTGCGCACGGACGGTTTCACGTCCGGCGCTCCGCACGTGTTCGCCCACAACAAGCTGGAGATCGTCGTCGCCGCGGGTAACCCGAAGCACATCGCAGGCCTTGACGACCTGGCCAGACCGGGCGTCATCTACATCTCCGCGGGCCCGACGGTGCCGGCGGGAAAGTACTCGCTGCAGGCCCTGCACAAAGCGGGCGTCGCCGTCACACCGAAGAGCCTCGAGACCGACGTCAAGTCGGTGATCAGCAAGATCGAGCTCGGCGAGGCCGACGCCGGAATCGTGTACGCGACCGACGTCAAAGCAGCCGCAGGCAAGGTCGACGGCGTGGAGATCCCCGACGCGGACAACGTGGTTGCGACGTACCCGCTTACCGTCGTCAAGGACTCGAAGAATGCCGGCGTGGCCGGCGATTTCGTCGCCTATGTGGTGTCCGCGGCAGGGCAGTCGACGCTCGAATCTTTCGGTTTCCTGCACGCCTGAAAGATGAGGCGCGAGCGCGCGCCGGCCTGGATCGCGATCCTGGCGGCGATCGGAGCGGCGTTCTTCATCGTCCCGCTCCTCGGCCTGCTCGTGCGCACTCCTTGGGGTGACGCGTTGCACGCGCTGACGTCGCCCGACACGTTGAATGCGCTTCGCCTTTCGCTCGTCGCGTCGCTCTCCTCGACGGCGGTCGCGTTGCTTCTTGGCGTTCCGCTCGCGTGGATGTACGCGCGCATCGAGTTTCCCGGACGCGACGTCGTCAGAGCTCTGACCACGCTTCCGATGGTCCTGCCCCCCGTCGTCGGAGGTATCGCACTTCTGCTCGCGTTTGGCCGCCGTGGCCTGGTCGGATCGTGGCTCGACACCACGTTTGGAATCACGCTCCCGTTCACCACACTCGGCGTGGTCTTCGCAGAGACGTTCGTCGCCATGCCATTCCTCGTGCTGACGGTCGAAGCGGGACTGCGGTCGATGGACCGGCGATACGAGGAGGCGGCGCGAGCGCTCGGCGCCAGGCGCTGGACGGTCTTCACGCGCGTCACGCTCCCACTGATCGCGCCGTCTTTGACCGCGGGCGCCGTCCTGTGCTGGGCGCGCGCGCTTGGCGAGTTTGGAGCGACGATCACGTTCGCGGGCAACTTCCCTGGCGTCACGCAGACGATGCCACTTGCCGTCTACCTGCTGCTCGAAACGAACCCGGAGGGCTCATATCTCTTGAGTCTGTTGCTTCTGCTGGTGTCGCTCGTCGTGCTCGTCGGCCTGCGCCATCGCTGGCTTGGTTCCGCATGAGCCTGGAGGCCGCGGTTCGGACGCGCCTGGGCGCACTCGACCTCGACATGGAGCTGATCGCCGGCGAGGGCGAGATCGTGGCGCTGCTCGGTCCCAACGGCGCCGGCAAGACGACGCTGCTGCGAGCGATTGCCGGCCTCGCGCCCATCGATGCCGGTCATGTGCGCCTCGACGGCGATGTCCTCGAGGACACGTCTACCGGCCGGTACGTCCCGACCGAGGGACGTCCGATCGGATTCGTCTTCCAGGATTACCTGCTGTTTCCACACCTGAACGTGGTGGACAACGTGGCGTTCGGGCTTCGCGCTCGCGGCGTCTCAAGAGTCGAGGCAAGTGCCCGCGCATTGCAGTGGCTCGAGAGGGTCGGGCTGCGCGACCGCGCTCAAGCCAAACCCACGGAGCTCTCGGGCGGCGAGCGCCAGCGAGTCGCTCTCGCCCGCGCGCTCGCACCCAATCCGCATCTGCTTCTTCTCGACGAACCTCTTGCCGCGCTCGATGCGACCACGCGCACGGAGGTCCGCCGCGATCTGAAGCAGCACCTTGGGAAGTTCCACGGCGTGCGGATTCTGGTGACGCACGATCCTCTCGAGGCGGCGGTTCTTGCCGACCGGCTCGTGGTGATGGAAAGCGGCAAGCTCGTGCAGAGCGGAACGCCGGTCGAAGTCACCGAGCATCCGCGATCGAAGTACGTCGCCGACCTCGTGGGCGTCAATCTCCTGCGCGGCACGGCTGATCACGGACTCGTGCGCCTACCTGATGGTGCCGCGATCGCGGCCGCCGGCGCGACAACCGGTGATGTTTTCGCGGTCATCCATCCGCGCGCCGTGTCCCTGCATCGAGCTCATCCGGAAGGCAGCCCGCGCAACGTCTGGTCGGGTCGGGTGCACGGAATCGAGCTTTACGGTGACCGCGCGCGCGTGCGGGTCGAGGCTCAAATTCCTCTGGTTGCCGAGGTCACGCCGGCGGCGCTCGCCGAGCTCAAGCTCGGCGAAGGCGGCGACGTGTGGCTTTCATTCAAGGCCACCGACGTCGGAATCTACCCGGCGTGAAATCGGATCAGGCGGATTCGGTCTGCGCTCCTGCGCCGACTTCCTGTGCGGCATTCGGATCGGTTTCGAAGATCCCGAAGACGTTGCCCTCGGTGTCCTTGCAGTACGCGAAGTAACCCTGGCCCGGGATCGCTGTCTTTTCCTGCAGCACCTGGCCGCCGGCTTTCTTCACCGCGTCTGCGCCGCTCTCCCACTTGTCGACGCTGATCGTGTTGATGACCGCTTGCTTGTGCTCGGAGCGATCCATGATCGCCCCGTTGATCCCTATCTCGTCCTTGTCGCCGGTGGTCGCGAGCAGATAGGTGAACGGTCCTCCCCAGTCATCGATCTTCCATCCGAAGGCGTTCGCGTAAAAGGCCGCGGCGCGCTTGGGATCGTCCGCTGTGATCTCGAAATGGTTCACACGTCCCATGTCCTTCCTCCGTGAATGTGGCGGGCTCTCAGGACAGGATATCGCCGGCTGTTTGCGCCGGCGAAACGACTTTGTAGAAGAACGTCGTCGGACGCAGTTGACCGTCGGGCCTGTACGCAAATCCGGGAATCACGCCGGCCACGGTCCAGCCGAGCTTGCGGTACAGGATCTCGGCCGCGCTTCCCGTCTCCGTGTCGAGAAACAGAAGCGTCCTCGCGGCGCGCCGTGCGTGTTCCTCGGCGGCGTTCATCAATCCGGTCGCCAGCCCGCGACGGCGCATGGATGAGTGGACGAGCAGCTTCGCCACCTCGGCGCGGTGACGGCCGTTGGGAAATTGCGCGAACCCCAGCTGCACCGTTCCGACGA
>DASSLJ010000036.1:0-3455 GCA_035689585.1 Candidatus Dormiibacterota bacterium | reverse complement strand
GCGGCCATCGAACGGTCTCCGCTCACGGGCACTGTCGCGCTTGCTCCACGCCATCAGGGGCACCTCCCGCAGGGCATCGGTCTCGGCAGCGGCCACCGAAAGCTCGATCTCGGCGTCTACGCGCTGGAAGGCGCAAGCCAGGTGGCGCGCGGCCACATCAACGCGGTCACGACCCTCGTCGCTGCCGATCCGGGCGCATTTCCGCGGTTGCCGGCGGTGTCGAACGTCGACAAGTTCGTCGCCGGACCGGCCGCTCGCGGCGCGATCGATCTCGACGACTCCATCGCCGACAACCTGCGCCGGATCGCCTTCGCGAACGACGTCCGCGTCCAGGACCTGACCGTCGCGATCCTCGAGCGGCCGCGGCACCAGGAGCTGATCGCAGAGGTCGCCGCCGCCGGGGCGCGGATCCGCACGCTAGAGGAGGGCGACCTCGCGAGCGCGGTGATGGCCGCCCTGCCCGGAAGCGGCATCGACGCCGCGATGGGCATCGGTGACCTGCACGCGGCACTTATCGCCGCCTGCGCCGTGCGCTGTCTCGGCGGCGAGTTCGTCGTTCGGCTGATGCCGCGCAACGACGAGGAAAAGAGCCTGGTTCCTGAAGGCGTTCCCGCGGTTTATTCGCTCGCGGACCTCGCGCCGGCGGGCGACGTGGACGTGGCGGTGACGGGCGTCAGCGGCGGCCCGCTCCTGCCGGGCGTCACGTTCGGCAGCGGATTTGCCGAGACATCATCGCTCGTGATGTCGAGCCGCCACGGCACCGTCCGGCGCCTCACGACCCGGCACCTCCGCGGCACCGGATTAGGCTCCGCCGGGTAGGGGTATCAATAGACGGGTAACCCTTGAGCCAGAACGATCCCCAGCCGTACGAATATCTGCCGCCTCCGCCGCCTACTCCTCCCGGCGGGGCCCAGTACCAGGGCCAGTCGGACATACCTCCGCAGTCGCCGTACCACTACTCGGCCGCGCCGGCGCAGCGCAACTCGGGTGGGCTGCTCGGATGGATCGGTTCGGCCGCGCTCGCGGCCTGGGCTGTCGTCAAGTACGGCCTCGTGTTCCTGGTCAAGCTGCCGGCGGGCGGCACGATCCTTTCGATGCTGGTCAGCTTCGGCGGCTACGCCCTGATATTCGGGCCGTGGTTTGCGGTGGCCCTGATCGTGATGATCTTCGTCCACGAGATGGGACATGTGCTGGAGATCCGGCGTCAGGGGATGCACGCGACCGCGCCCATCTTCATCCCGTTCCTCGGAGCGGCCATCTTCCAGCGCTCGCACCCGACCGACGCCCTCAAGCAGGCGCAGATCGGAATCGCAGGCCCGGTCGCGGGCACGCTCGGCGCCACGGCGGCGTTCCTCCTCTACGGCTCGACCGGCCAGCCGGTCTTCCTGCTGATGGCCTGGATCGGGTTCTACGTGAACCTTTTCAACCTGATCCCGATCTGGCAGCTCGACGGCGCGTGGATCCTCGGCCCCGTTTCGCCCTACTTCCAGGTCGTCGCCCTGGCGATCGTCGGGGTCGGCGCGCTGGCGCTCGGGTTCTTCATCAGCCCGCTTTTGATCGTATTTGCGCTGCTTGGAATTCCGAGCCTGATCGCCCGGTTCCGGAACGCGAACAACCCGTACTACACGTCAGTCCCGGCCGCTGGCCGGTGGGCGATGGGCTTCGCCTGGATCGGGTTGGTCCTGTACCTCGGGATCATGAGCTTGCAGGCTCACGGCATGATGACGGCGATCGCTCGGTAAACTACCGCCTGGAGTAAACCCTTGAAAACACAGATTCACCCCACCTTCTATGAAGACGCGCTCGTGACCTGCGCCTGCGGCAACACGTTCCGCACGGGGTCGACGCGGCGCGAGCTCAAGACCGAGATCTGCTCTGTCTGCCACCCGTTCTTCACGGGCACGCAGCGCATCGTCGACACCGGCGGCCAGGTCGAGCGGTTCCGCAAGCGCGCTGAGCGGGCGACCGCCCGAAGATAGGTGCCGCTCCCGGAGGTAGGCGCTCCGGAGGGCACGCCTAAAGCGAACTCGCAGCCCTTCTTCTATGGCGGCCAGGCCGTCATCGAAGGCGTGATGATGCGCGGAAAGAGCCACTACGCCGTGGCCGTACGCCTTCCCAACACCAAGGAGATCATCGTCGACCGCGGCGAGCTGAAGGCGCCGATCTACACGAACCCGATCTGGAAGCTGCCATTTGTGCGCGGCCTAGCCTTGATCGGAGAGCAGCTCCACCTCGGGATGAAGTCCCTGATCTGGTCGGCGAACATGAACGCCAGCGGCCACGACGTCCACATCGGCAAGAAGGAGATCACCGGGTCGGTTGCAACCGCCGGGATCTTCGCTCTCGTCTTGTTCATCGCCCTTCCGCTGTTTCTCGCAGGTCTGGCCGTACACAGCAGCCGCGGATTCACGTTCGTCCTCATCGAAGGTCTCATCCGCGTCGGCCTGGTGCTTGGCTACCTTGCGGCGATCTCGCTGCTTCCTGATGTGCGCCGCGTGTTCCAGTACCACGGCGCCGAGCACAAGACGATCAACGCATTCGAGTCGGGCTGGACGCTCGACGTGACCAACGTCAGACGCGCAAGCACGCTCCACCCACGCTGCGGCACGGGCTTTCTGCTCGTAGTGCTTGTCGTCAGCGTGGTCGTGTTCAGCATCGTCGCTCTCTTCCATCCGAACCTCTTTTGGCTCGTCGCCAGCCGGATCATCGCCATCCCCGTGATCGCCGGCTCGGGTTTCGAGCTGATCCGGTTCATGGCGCGTCACCGCTACAACCCGATCATTCGGATCGCGCTCCTGCCGGTGCTCGGCACGCAGAAGTTCACGACGCGCCAGCCGTCAGACGACATGCTCGAGGTCGCGATCTGTGCGTTCAACGCTGCACGCCAGGGCGAGGAGGAAACGGCGGGAGCGGCCGCTTGATCGATCGCGGCTCCCGCGCAGCGGATGATTGACAGACTAGAAGCGATAGCAAGGCGCTATCGCGAGATCGAGGCCGAGATGGGCCGGCCCGAAGTCGCGACCGACCATGAGCGCTTGACGCGCCTCGCGCGCGAACAGCGCTCGCTGCGCGAGATCGTGCAGGCCTACAACGCGTACACGCACGCGCGCGACGAGTTTGACTCCGCGCGCGAGCTTCTGCGACACGAGAAAGACTCGGAGATGCAGGAATACCTCCGCACCGAAGAGCGGCGCGCGCAGGAGCAGATGGAAAGCCTCGAAGAGCAGCTAAAAGTCCTGCTTCTGCCGAAGGATCCCAACGACGACAAGGATGTCGTCGTCGAGATCCAGGGCGCCGAAGGCGGGGAGGAGGCAGCGCTTTTCGCCGCCGACCTGTTCCGCATGTACACGCGGTGGGCAGAGAAGAAGGGCTGGAAGGTCGACGTCGTGGACGCATCGCCCACGGAGAAGGGCGGCTACGACAAGATCGAGTTCGAAGTCCACGGCCAGGGCGCG
>DASSLJ010000035.1:0-12152 GCA_035689585.1 Candidatus Dormiibacterota bacterium | reverse complement strand
GTTCTGGAACTCGGTCTCCTCGGCCGCGGTCAGTGTGCCGGTGAGCCTCTCCTGCGCCCGACGTCGGGCTTCCTCGGCCGCCTCGAGGTTGATCTCGTCCGCGTGCTCCGCGACATCGGCAAGCACGGTCACGCGCTCGGGAAGCACTTCGAGGAACCCGCCGCCGACGAAGATCACCTGTTCGGGACCGCCGTAGGTCTCCTGGATCCGAAGCCCGCCCGGCTTGAGGATCGTCATGAGTGGCGCGTGCCGGGCGAGCACACCGAGCTCGCCCTCGCCGCCGTTGGCGATCATGAACTCGACGTCGCCCTCGAAAAGGCTTCGCTCGACGCTGACCACGCGCAGCGGGTATTTCACGAGCCCGCCGCCCGACGTTTTGCCGGCAAACCGACGTTTCGCGACCGACCCAATCCCACTTCTGCCGGCAAAACGAGGTATCGGCGCGGGAGACTCATTGCTTCTTCTTCATCTCCTCGCCTTGCTCGCGTGCCTCGTCGATGGTGCCGACCATGTAGAAGGCCTGCTCGGGCAGATCGTCGTGCTTGCCCTCGAGGATCTCTTTAAAGCCGCGCACGGTTTCGTTGCGCGGCACGTACTTGCCCTCGCGGCCGGTGAACCGCTGGGCGACGTTGAACGGCTGCGAGAGAAACCGCTGCACCTTGCGCGCACGCGACACCGCCTGCTTGTCGTCCTCGGAGAGCTCTTCCATGCCGAGGATGGCGATGATGTCCTGCAGGTCCTTGTAGCGCTGCATGATCTTCTTCACGCCCTGCGCGGCGTCGTAGTGGTCCTGGCCGACGATCGCCGGCTCGACGAACCGGCTCGACGATCCGAGCGGGTCGACCGCGGGGTAGATTCCGATCTCGACCAGCGAGCGCTCGAGACGCAGCGTGGCGCCGAGGTGCGCGAACACCGTCTGGATTGCGGGGTCGGTGTAGTCGTCGGCGGGCACATAGACGGCCTGGACAGAAGTGATCGAACCCTTGCGCGTGGACGTGATGCGCTCCTGCAGCTCGCCCATCTCGCTCGCGAGCGTCGGCTGGTAGCCCACTGCGGAGGGCATTCGGCCGAGCAGCGCTGAAACTTCGGAGCCGGCGAGCAGATAGCGGAAGATGTTGTCGACGAACAGCAGCACGTCGGCGCCTTCCTCGTCGCGGAAGTACTCGGCCATCGTCAAGCCGGTCAAGCCCACGCGTGCCCGGGCGCCCGGCGGCTCGTTCATCTGGCCGAAGACAAGTGCGGTCTGCGGCAGAACGCCCGCGTCCTGCATCTCGACGTACATGTCGTTGCCCTCGCGCGTCCTCTCGCCCACACCCGCGAAAACCGAGCGGCCTTTGTGCTGGTAGGCGATGTTGCGGATGAGCTCCTGCACGATGACCGTCTTGCCGGTTCCGGCGCCACCGAACAATCCGATCTTCGAGCCCTTGGCGAACGTACAGATCAGGTCGATGACCTTGATGCCCGTCTCGAGGATCTCGACCTTGGCCTGCTGCTCCGAAACCGGCGGCGCCGGGCGGTGGATCGGCCATCGGGTGACGCCCTCAGGCGCGGGCTCGTCATCGATCGCGTTGCCGACGACGTTGAACATTCGACCGAGCGTCTCGACGCCGACCGGGACCGAGATCGGCGCGCCCGTGGCATGCACGGGATCGCCTCGGTGGAATCCGTCGGTCGAGTCCATGGCGATGCAGCGCACGACGTTGTCACCGATGTCGGATTCAACCTCGAGCACGACCTTGCGTTTGTCCGCGCTGACTACCTCGAGGGCCTCGAAAAGCTCCGGCTGGTCGCCCGCGTCGAACTCGACGTCGACGACCGCGCCGATCACCTGGTGGATGCGGCCTTCGCGTTTCTCGGTCTTCTTTTTGTGCTCGGCCTTCGTTTTCGTCTTCGCCATTTATCGTGCCTCCCTAGCTCGCGCCCGACAGCGCCTCGGCGCCGCTGACGATCTCCATCAGTTCCGTCGTGATTCCGGCCTGCCGAACCTTGTTCGCATACAGCGTCAGTGAGTTGATCAAGTCGCCGGCGGCGTTCGTCGCGTTCTGCATCGCGATCATCTTGGCCGAGTACTCGCTCGCCTTGTTTTCGAGGACGGCTTGGAAGACCTGCGTCTCCACGTAGCGCGGCAGGAGTCCGTCGAGCACGGCCTCGGGTTCCGGCTCGTAGATGTAGTCGGCCTGCGGGCCCGTGCGTTCCGTTTCGCGTTTTGGAATTTCGGCGGGGATGAGAACGCGAATCGTCGGTTCTTGCTTGATCGTCGAGATCCACCTCGAGTAGCACAGCAGCACCGCGTCGGTATTGCCCCTCGCGTACTCCTCGAGCGCGACCGTGACGGCGGGCAGAACCTGTCCCGGGGTCGGCCGGTCGGGCAGGTTGCTGACCTCGGCGATGACGTCGCGGTGGTAGCGCAGCAAAAAGTCGCGACCCTTGCGGCCGAGCGTGACGTAGCGCTGCCCCGACGTGTAGCGCTCGTTCATGTAGCGCGTCGCCGCTCGGATGTTGTTGACGTTGATGGCGCCTGCGAGACCCTTGTCGGTCGTGACCAGGATCATCACCGCCCGGTTGCCCTCACGCCGCATCAGGAATGGATGCTTGTACTCCGTCGCGCGCTCGCCGACGGTCTGCAGGACTTCGATCATCTTGTCCGCGTAAGGCCGGGTCGCCTGCACCGCGGCCTGCGCCTTGCGCAGCCTGGTCGCGGCCACCACCTGCATCGCCTTGGTGATCTTCTGCGTGTTCTTGATCGAGTCGATGCGGCGGACGATGTCTCGGAATGCAGGCACGTTTAGCCCTTTGCGGCGCCTGCGGCGACCGGGTCGGGCTGCTCGGAATAGCCCTCGACCCCGAACTGGTGGTTGAACGTGGAGATGGCGGCGTTCAGGCGCGCGAACAGCGCGTCGTCCAGCGCCTTTTGCTTGTCGATCTCTTCGAGGATGCCCGCGCGATCGCTCTTCAAGAACCGGATGAAGCTGCCCGACCACTCGAGCACTCTCGCCACCGCCACCTTGTCGAGGTGACCCTGCGTCCCCGCGTAGAGGACGGCCACCTGCTCGGCGAGCGGCACCGGTTGGTACTTGTCCTGCTTCAGCAGCTCCGTGAGGCGCGCGCCGCGCTCGAGCTGGTTGCGCGTCGCGCTGTCGAGGTCGGACGCGAACTGCGCGAAGGCCGCGAGCTCGCGGTACTGCGCGAGGTCCAGCCGCAGCTTCCCCGCGACCTGGCGCATCGCCTTCGTCTGGGCGTCACCGCCGACGCGCGAAACGCTGATGCCGACGTTGAGCGCCGGGCGCTGGCCGGCGTTGAACAGGTCCGACTGCAGGTAGATCTGGCCGTCCGTGATCGAGATGACGTTGGTCGGAATGAATGCGGACACGTCGTTGGCCTGCGTCTCGATCACCGGCAGCGCGGTCAACGAACCGCCACCGTGCGCGGCATTCATCTTGGCCGCGCGCTCGAGCAGACGTGAGTGCAGGTAGAAGACGTCGCCCGGGTACGCCTCGCGGCCAGGCGGCCGGCGCAGCGTGAGCGACAGCTGTCGATACGCCCATGCCTGCTTGGTCAGGTCGTCGTAGCAGCACAGCGCCTCTTTGCCGTTCTCCATGAAGTACTCCCCCATCGCGCATCCGGCGTAGGGGGCGATGTACTGCAGGGAAGCGGCGTCGGCGGCGGAGGCGGCGACGATGATCGTGTAGTCCATCGCGCCGTTCTCCTCGAGCGTCGCGGCGACACGCGCGATCGAGGCGGCGTTCTGGCCGATCGCGACGTAGACGCAGTAGAGATCCTTGCCTTTCTGGTTGATGATCGTGTCGAGCAGGACCGTCGTCTTGCCGGTGAACCGGTCGCCGATGATCAGCTCGCGCTGACCGCGACCAATCGGGATCATCGCGTCGATCGCTTTGATGCCCGTTTGCACCGGGCTGTCCACGCGCTTGCGCGTGATGACTCCAGGCGCGATGCGTTCGAGCGGCAGCGTCTTCGAGGTTTTGATCGGACCCTTGTCGTCCAGAGGCACACCGAGCGGGCTGACCACGCGGCCCAGCAGCTCGTCGCCGACCGGGACTTCGAGCAGACGTCCGGTCGTGCGGACTTCGTCACCTTCGTGAAGATGGCCGTACTCGCCGAGGATGACGGAGCGGACCTGGTCCTCCTCGAGGTTGAGGGCGAGGCCGTACGTCTCGTGCGGAAACTCCAGCAGCTCCCCGGCCATCGCGTTCTGGAGGCCGTAGATCTGCGCGATGCCGTCTCCCACGGCGACGATGCGACCGACGTCGGCCGAGATCAGACTCGCGTCGAAATCCTTGAGGCGCTCTTTGATTACTTCCGAAATCTCTTTGGTGCTTATGCCCAAGCTTGTTTCTCCCCTAGGTCGCCGCCAGCCGGCGGCGAAGCTGCTCCAACCGATTGGCAACCGTCGCGTCGACCACGCGGTCGCCGTACTGCAAACGCAAGCCGCCGATCACGCTCGGATCGACAACCACGGTCAACCGGACCTGTTTGTCCAGTCGCTTCGAAAGCTCGGAAGCGACGCGGTCGCGGTCGTGCGCAGCCAGCTCGATCGCCGTCGTGACGGTCGCCCGCACGCGGCCCTGGGCCTCGTCGACCAGCGCCTGGAACTCGTCGGCGATCGCGCCGATGTCTTCGACGCGTCCCGACTCGACCAGCAACCTCGCAAGATTCGTGGTCTCTTGATCGAAGTGCGCCGCCGCGACCAGCGATTCGCGGTCTTCGGCGGGGATGGTCGGGTTGGCGAGGACCGACGCGACGCGCGCGTTCGAGAAGAGGTTTCGAACCTCTGCCAGTCGCGATTCCCATCGGTCGAAGTCGCCGCCGGCCTGTGCCAGCTCGAAGACCGCCTTCGCGTAGCGCTTAGCCGCGGCCGTCGCCACTGGCGACCTCCTCGATCGCGCGCTCGATCAGCTGATGATGCTTCCGGTCGTCGAGCGTCTCCCCGATCACCTTCTGCGTCGCCGCGACGACCAGGCCCGCGACTTCGTCGCGTGCTGAGGCCAGCGCCCTTTCGCGCTCGGCCGCGATGTCGGTCTGCGCGCTCGCGACGATGCGCTGGTATTCCGCTTCGGCCTTTTCGCGCAGCTCCTGACGCAACTGCTCGCCCGAGCGGTTGGCGCCGTCGATGACGCTTTCCGCCGTGCGCCGAGCATCGGCAAGTTTGGCATCGGCTTCCTTGAGACGCTCGTCCGCCTCAGTCCGAGCCTTCGCCGCCTCCTCCAGTTCCTCGGTGATGGCGCGCTGCCTCGCCTCGGCGATGGAGATGATCCACGGATAAACCGGCTTGGGGATGCCAAGGAATGGCAGCGGCACCTTGGCGAGGAAGATCACCATGAGCACGAACGCGATGACCTCGACGATGAACGTGCCGTTGATCGTCAGCGGTCCGGCGTCGAGGAAGAGTGCCGCGTGCATTACTTGCCGATTGCGAACACGAACAACGCGCCGATCGCGAAGTTGATGAAGTACATCGCCTCGCAGAGGCCGACGATGATGAACATGATGCCCTGGAGCGTTCCTCGCGCTTCAGGTTGACGAGCGACGCCGTTGATCGTCGCATTGCCCGCGAGACCGTCGCCGATGGCGGCCCCGATGGCTCCGCCTCCCAGGGCGATCCCGAAAGCGAGCATGGCTGCGGCAAAGTGGTCCATTTATCCCTCCTCAGTGCGCATGTTCAGCCTCGACTCCCTCTCGTGCGAGGCCGAAATAAATGATGGTCAGCAGCATGAAGATCAGCGCCTGGATGAGACCGATGAAGCCCACGTCGAAGAGCTTCCATACGGCCAGGAACGCGGGCCCCAGGAGCCACGGCCCGACAACCGGAATGCTGCCCAGGATGAGAACGATCACGTAGCCCATCAGCAGGCCGGCGAAGATGTTGCCGAAAAGACGCATCGACAGCGTCAGCGGCTTGACGATCTCCTCGATCAAGTTCAGAGGTACGAAGGCGATGCGCCACGGGAGCGACATGCCGTGCGGCCGGTCGCCGACGAAGTAGCGGAAGTAGCCGCCCCAGCCGCGCAGCCGCACGTTGTACCACTGCAGCAGAAAGAACACGATGATCGCCATCGCCAACGTCTGGTTGAGGTCGGTGTTGGCCGGATGGAGGTTCTGGAAGACCGTGATTGGAATGAAGTCGAGCCAGTTCGCGACGAGGATGTAGAAGCCGATCGTCGCCGCAAGCGGCACGACAAAGCTCGCGGCGTCGGGCGAGTTCTCATTGACGTTTCGTCGCACGTACGAAAAGAGCCACTCCATGATGCCCTGCAGCCTTCCGGGCCGATTCGGATCGAGCCGGCGCGCGATCACGATCGCGAAAACGATGGTGACGAGGATGGCCAGCCCGCTCGAGATGAGGCTGTCGACGTTGAAGGTGCACCAGTTGCCACACGATCCGATCTCGATCGTGGGATGACTGACGGGCGCCGGTTCGGCGGCGGCAAAGATCATCGGCTGAGCAAAGACCTCGCGGCGACGATGACCAGGACCAGTTGCGCGCCGGCGACGCCGAAGAGGATCAACCACGCGTACTGCAGACCCATGAGCGCGCCGACGGCGAGTGCGGCGACCGTCATGAAGACGATTCGGACGAGACTCGAAGCGCGAAAGCCGATCGGTGAGTCGAGTGCACGCCTGGCCGCGAGCCCGTTGGTCGAGCCGATCGCAAAGCCTGCGCCCAGGGCGATACCAAGCCGCGCCTCACCGGCGATCGCAAAACCGGCGACGGCGATGGCCGCCAGGGCCAGGCACGCGCCGACCGAAATCACCGGGACGTTCTTCGCATTCACAGATACCGCTTTATGTACCTCGTGTAGACCACCGCGACCGCTGCTGCGATGCCCACCACGAGGCCCGCAAAGAGGAACAGCGGGCTGGTGCGCAAAGCGCCATCAAGGATCACGCCCAGCAAGAACGGCACTATAAATGCCGCGGCCAGAGCGACACCGAGCCCGGCCAGCTCGGCGCCCGTTGGCCCTTGGCTGGGGCTGGACGCCATCCGCGGTAAATGCTACCGGGTAGCCGTAACTCCCAGAAGGCGGCGCAGCCATGGCGCCGGCACTCGAAGACCGGTGTGGTCGAGGAGGTCGACGGCGACCGTCGCAACCATCACCGCGGTTGCGGCGAGAACCACGGCCAGAATGCGACCGTGCCCGAAAAGTGTCAGCCCTATGGCGCCGAGCAGCGCGCTCGCGGAGTAGAAGACGTAGCAGGTCTGGCGCGCGTCGAGGCCAAACGACTGCAGGCGATGGTGGAGATGCATCAGGTCGGGGGTCGCCATGGAGGTCTTCTGGCGGCGTCGACGAACGATCGCCCACGCGGTGTCGGTGATCGGCACCGCGAGCGCCAGGGCCGGAGCGGCCAGGGCGAACGCGACCGCGACTTTGGCAATGCCGAGGATCGAGATCATGCCGAGCGCGATGCCCAGGAAGTGCGCACCGGAGTCGCCCATGAAGATCCGCGCCGGCGGGAAATTGAACATCAAGAAACCGACGCAGCATCCTGCGAGCGCGCCGCTGAGCTTGACGATCTCGATCTGAGCGAGCTCGCCGGCCGCGAGCATCAGCACGACGGCGACGATCGCGGTCACGCCCGCGGCGAGACCATCCGCGCCGTCGAGGAAGTTGATGGTGTTCTGCATGCCGACCAGCCAGAAAAGGCTCACAGGCGTGACGAGCAGTCCGAGCTGAACGATGTGCCCGCCTGGAAGGCTGACGAACTTGATCTCGACGCCGTACACGACGACCGCAACCAGGGCAAGTCCGATCTGGACCGCGAGCTTGACGACCGGCTGCATCGGACGCCGGTCGTCGATGGCGAGCAGCACCATGGCGAGGCCCGAGACGATGAGAACGCCCGGAGTGGCGCTGTACTCGGGAACGAAGACTGCGACCGCGATCGCGAATCCCGCGTACATCGCCAGACCGCCCAGCAGCGGCATGGACTTCGCATGCGCGTGCCGGCCACCGGGTTCGGCAATCCAGCCGAACCGACGCGAGAGATAGATCGCGAATGGGACGACCGCGACGCAGACGATCATCGCCGCGACGAAGGGCCACAACCCAGGCAGCAGGTGGGCGGTGAGGCTCTGCAGAGCCTCGTTGCTGAAGAAGTCAGTCAAACGCGTAAGGAATCGGGAATTTCCGGCACAGCTCGAGCGCGCGCTCGTGAACCGAGTCAAGCGTGGCGGCGTCGTCGATCCGTTCGACGAGATCGGCGATGCAATCCGCGATGACGACCATCTCGTCTTCTCTCATACCGCGCGTCGTGACCAGCGGCGTGCCGACGCGGACGCCGCTCGGATTGAACTTCGAGGCGTCGTCGAACGGAATCGAGTTGCGGTTGAGCGTGATGCCAACGGTGTCGGCGATGTCCTGCACCTGCTTGCCCGTGCGCTTCTGTGGACGCAGGTCGATGAGCATCAGGTGGTTGTCGGTGCCGCCGCTGACAAGCCGCAGCCCACGCTTCATCAGCTGCTCGGACATCGCTTTGGCGTTGGCGACGACCTGCCTCGCGTACTGCTTGAAATCAGGCTTCAACGCCTCGCCGAAACACACGGCCTTGGCGGCGATCGCGTGCATCAGCGGCCCGCCCTGCGTCCCGGGGAAGACGGCGGAGTCGATCGCCTTCTGCCAGTCGGACGTGCAAAGGATGATGGCGCCCCATGCGCCACGCAGGGTCTTCTGCGTCGTCGTAGTGGTGATGGCGGCATGGGGGATCGGCGAGGGATAGACGCCTCCGGCGACGAGACCGGCGACGTGGGCCATGTCGACGAAGAGCGTCGCGCCGACCGAATCCGCGATCTCCCGCATCCGTTTCCAGTCGACGACTCGCGAGTAGGCCGAGAACCCCGCGAGCAGCATCTTCGGTCGTACCTCTTCGGCCTGCTTCTGTACCGCGTCGTAGTCGATGCGCTCGGTCTGGCGATCGACACCGTAGGAATGGATCTCGTAGAGCTTGCCGCTGAAGTTCGCCGGGCTGCCGTGGGTGAGGTGCCCGCCCGCGGAAAGATCCATGCCCATAACGCGATCACCGGGCTGGCATACCGCCATGTAGACGGCGGCGTTGGCCTGCGAGCCCGAGTGCGGTTGAACGTTCACGTAGTCGGCGCCGAAGAGTTCTTTGGCGCGGTCGACCGCGAGCGACTCGATCTTGTCGATGACCTCGCCGGTGCCGCCGTAGTACCTGCGGCCGGGGTAGCCCTCGGCGTACTTGTTGGTGAGAAGCGTTCCGAGGGCCTCGAGGATCGAAGGGCTGGTCAGGTTTTCCGAAGCGATCAGCTCGAGGGTCTCGGACTGGCGCTTGAACTCTTTGCGAATCAGGTCGGCGACATCGGGATCCGTGCGATCGAGGGCGCGGAACGACATCGTGGTGATGTTGGTCGTCACGACCGAATCCTAACCCGGCCGTATGAGTCGACCGAGGAAGCTTGACGCTCCCCCGGTCGTGTCGTGGCTACGGAGCGACTGTGGTCTGGAGACTTACTCCATTGACCGGTTGCCAGCTGTAGTGGCCGGTCTGAACAGGGACTGAGAACGGCGGCCCATTGGGCATGACGATCACGTACCAGTTCGTGATGCCGTGGGTGTCTGTAGGGTCAGCCGCATCGAGGACGTTGACTCCGATCGGAGCGGGACTGTTGAACCACTGTATTGCGCTGGTCTTGATCGAGCAAGCCCGGCCCCGCCCCCGCCGATGGTGTGGCCGCAATCCGCTCCCGACAGGTCGCCGGTGTGATTGGCGTCGAGCTCGACCCAGAACCAGATCCCGCCCGTCCCGACCACGTTGGCGCAGAACGGAAAACTTGGGTTGTCACAATTCGCCGAAACCTCGACCTGCGCGACCGGCTGATCGGCTGCTCCGTACGCAAGGCCCGTGGTGCCGGATGCTGCGGCGCCCGCGGCCGCAAGCACTCCGGCGAGGCCCACGATGGGCAGCAAACGACGAAGTCGATTCATAAGGTGCCTCCTCTTCAAAGCGGAAACGAGTGGGCCGCGCAGGTTTGCACGCGCGGACGCGAAGTCGCAATGGGACAAACGTCCCCTTGCGTTCAGCCGCTCTTGAGTGGAGGGGGACCGAGAAGCTCCGGTGTCGGGATCGCGCCTTCGCGTAGGACGTGCGGCTCGGGTCCCGTCAGATCGAGCACGGTCGACGCCGTCCCGCCGGGCGCAATGCCTCCATCGACCACAGCCATCACACCGTTCAAGGCACCTGCCTCGTCGGCGTTCATCGCCGGGTCCATTCCGTGCAGGTTCGCGCTGGTGGTCATCAGCGGACCTGCGTGACGTAGCAGCGCTAGAGCGACCTTGTGTTTCGGGATGCGCACGCCAAGCGTCCCACCACCGATCGCATGCAGGATCAGCGTGAGCGGACCGGGCCACCACTTGCGGATGTACGACTCGGCGCGCGAGTCGACGTGCACGAGACCCTCGAGCTGAGATTCCGCCGCCACCATCAGGATGAGTGGCATCCCGACCGGCCGGCCCTTGATCTGATAGATCCGTTTCTGCGCCACCTCGTCGTCCGCGCTCGCGCCGAGGCCGTAGACGGTGTCGGTCGGAAACGCCACGACCGCGCCGCCGCGCACCAGCTGCGCCGCGCGCCGCAATCCCGCCTGCGTTGGTTTCAGGACCACGCTTCGAGAACGCGCTCGTGGCCGCCGAGATCGCGGTGAATTCGACTGTGGGCCGTCGCGACGGAGGACGCGATCGAGGGATCGATCTCGGCCAGAACCCGCCCGCCGGCCCTCAAGCGTGAGGGTGCTTCGGTCAGTAACCGGCGCACGAGCGCGGTGCCGCCCTCGTCCGCGTAGAGCGCGTGCGCGGGTTGCGCAGTGACCTCCGCCGGCAATTGCGCACCGGCCCGCACATAAGGAAGGTTCGCGCAGATCAGGTCGAACTCGCCGGGCAATGGGCTCATCAGGTCTCCGCGTGAAAGATGCACGCGGTCAGTGAGCTGATGCCGCGCGACGTTCCGCGTCGCCACCGCGAGCGCTTCGGAGCTGATGTCGCTCGCCCATACCTCCGTGTTCGGCGCGTAGTGCGCGACGGCGATGGCGATGCATCCGCTTCCGGTTCCGACGTCGGCCACGCGCAGCGGCCGCTCGGATTCGCGCGCGATTGCGACCGCCCGCTGCACCAGCACCTCGGTATCCGGATTCGGCACCAGCACGTCCGCCGTCACCTCGAAGTCGAGGCCCATGAACTCCTTGTGACCGACGAGATATGCGACGGCCTCGCCCTTGCCCCGGCGCGCGATCAGCGATCGGTATGCGGTCAATTCGGGGTCGCCAAGCGGCCGGTCGAACTTCAAATAAAGGTCGAGCCGGCGGAGTTGAAGCGCATGCGCGAGAAGCACCTCCGCGTCGAGGCGAGGCGAATCCGATCCGTGCTTGGCGAGATAGTCGGCCGAGAGCTTCAGGACTTCAACGATCGTCACGCGGCCGAGCCGTCTGGACCTCCGCCGTTCAACTGCGCGGCTCTTTCGGCCGCGATGGCCGCCGACACCAGCTCATCGAGGTCACCCTGCATCACGCGGTCGAGCTTGTGCAGCGTGAGGTTGATCCGATGGTCGGTGACGCGGTTGTCCTTGAAGTTGTAGGTCCGGATCTTCTCCGAGCGGTTGCCGCTCCGGACCATGCTCTTCCGCTGGGCGCCGATCTTCTCCTGCTGCTCGGCGAGCTTGATCTCATAGAGACGCGCGCGCAACACGCGCAAGGCTTTTTCGCGGTTCTGCAGCTGTGACTTCTCGTCCTGGATGCTGACCACAAGACCTGTTGGCTTGTGCACGATGCGAATCGCGGAATAGGTCGTGTTCACGCTCTGCCCGCCCGGGCCCGTTGACGTCGAAGCTTTGATCTCGAGGTCCTCGGGTTTGAGCTCGACCTCGACAGGATCGGCCTCGGGCATGACGGCGACGGTCGCGGCGGACGTGTGGATTCGGCCCTGCGCCTCGGTCTTGGGCACGCGCTGCACGCGATGCACGCCGCCCTCGTACTTGAGCTGCGAGTACGCGCCCTGGCCGTGGACTTCGAACTCGATCTTGTCGTAGCCGCCCTTCTCCGTGGGCGATGCGTCCACGACGTCGACCTTCCAGCCCTTCTTCTCTGCCCACCGCGTGTACATGCGGAACAGGTCGGCGGCGAAAAGCGC
>DASSLJ010000034.1:0-7433 GCA_035689585.1 Candidatus Dormiibacterota bacterium | reverse complement strand
TTCAAATTCTCAAATCCCGCGGATGCGGGCAGCGTGTTCAACACGTTCAGCGGTGGCACGGCGCCGGACGCCAACGGTCTGGTCAAGTCCTACAACGACTCGACCGGTCCCGGGCAGTACGACATCGAGTTTCAGCAGGGTTCGTACATGGGGCTGATGATCTGTCGCTCGACCGCGGAGGAGTCCAACGAAGCAGCGTCGCGAGCGTGCGAGACGCCGATCGAGGTCGTCAGCGCCGCGTGGGCCGGGACCCTGAAGAGCTAGAGCCGGACGTCGATTTCGAGCGCGATTCCTGGAACCACTCCCACTGTCGGGTCAGGCCTTCACGCAGCGACACGCGCGGCTCCCACTGCAGGCGGTCGCGCGCCTGGTTGATCGATGCGCCGGTGTGGCGCGGGTCGCCGGCCGCCGCGGGGAGATGCTTGCGGCGAGCCTTGATTCCGCTGATGTCCTCGAGCGTGTCGATCACACGGTTGACCGTGACGCGGCTGCCGCCGCCGAGGTTGATGACCTGGCCGATCACGTCTGCAGACGCCGCCTTCACCGTGCCGTCGACCGCGTCCGACACGTAAGTGAATTCGCGCGTCTGCTCGCCGTCGCCGAAGATCTCGATCTCGCGACCTTCGGCCATCGCTTCCATGAAGCGATAGAAGGCCATGTCAGGTCGCTGCCGCGGCCCGTAGACCGTGAAGTACCGAAGAGCGGTAGCGGGGATGGTGAAGTTGCGCATGTACACGAAAGCGAGATGCTCCGCCGCCAGCTTCGTCATGCCGTAGGGCGAGATCGGTCGCGGCAGCGTCGATTCCTTGGTTGGAAACACCTCGGCGTTGCCGTAGACCGATGAGCTCGACGCGAAGACGAACCGCTCCAGGTGCACGTCGCGAAGGTCCTCGAGCAAGCGCTGGGTGGCGACGATGTTGTCGTGCACGTAGCGGTCGAAGTGCGGACCCCAGCTTGGTCTGACGCCGGGTTGTCCGGCGAGGTGGAAGACCAGCGATGCGTCGCGAATCACCGACTTCACGTCGCCGCCCGCGATGTCGACTTCTTCCAGCGAGAACGATCTGTGCGCCATCGCGCCGTCAAGGTTTCGTTCCTTGCGCGCGCGGTCGTAGTAGTCGGTGAAGCTGTCGACACCGACCACCTCATGGCCGTCCGCGAGCAGCCGCTCGCAAAGATGCGAGCCGATGAACCCCGCCGCGCCTGTGACGACGACCTTGCCAGGTTGAAGCACGACCGAAAACAATACCTATCGCTTTACCCCACGAAATCTGAGGCTGCGCCTGCGATTTCGTGTGGGCCCCCCTAAATTTGTCGCGGTGACTCGTTTTGACGACTACGGCATCACCGTCCGCCGATTTCCCGAAGGAACCCGGACTGCCGTCGATGCCGCGCGTGCAGTGGGCTGCGAGGTCGGGCAGATCGTCAAGTCGCTCGTTTTCGTCGCGGGCGGCTCGCCCGTCGTCGCGCTGGTCAGCGGCGCCAATCGCCTCGACGAGGCACGGCTCGGCGCGGTCGCGGGCGAACCGGTGGTCAAGGCCGACGCCGCAACCGCTCGCGCGGCAACCGGGTATGCGATCGGCGGAGTGCCACCCTTCGGCCACGCCACCGACGTGCGCGTGTTCATGGACCGCGACCTGCTCGCGTACGACCAGGTGTGGGCTGCGGCGGGCCGCCCGGATTCCGTCTTCGAGATTCAACCCGAGCGCCTGCGGGAATTGAGTAACGCGACAGTGGTGGACCTGAAATGAGCTCGCTGCTGATCTTCTGCCGGACATGCGGCAAGCAGGTGCCGAGCTCACAGACGCGCGAAGGTCTGTGCCTCGATTGCCAGGTGCGCCGATCGGTCGCGGACCTGCGCGACGAGCATGCGCGGCTGTGGCGCAAGCGCGAGCGCTACCGCACGCAGAACGCCAACGTCGACCAGATAGGCCGGCAGATCGCGCGGACCGAAGACCGGATGGCGCAGCGCATTCGCGAGCTCGTGCCCAACGAACGCGAGGCGGTGGAACATCTGCGCAGAGAACTGGAGGCCGCGCGCGGACAGCGGTACACCATCAGAGGTGTCTGAAGAGCTGCGCGCGTTTCGCCACCTTTACGTGCACATCCCGTTCTGCAAGCACAAGTGCGGGTACTGCGACTTCAACGCCTACGCCGGAATGGACCGGCTCATGCCCGACTACGTCGACGCGCTCGAGCGGGAGCTCATCTTCGCGCGCGAGCGATTCCCGTTTCAGGAGCTCGAGACGGTCTACTTCGGAGGCGGAACGCCGAGCCTGCTCCCGGCCGAGCTCATGGCGCGTCTTCTCGATTTCGTGCGCACGAACTTCAACCTCGCTCCCGACGCGGAGGTGACACTCGAAGCCAATCCGGCGAGCACCGATGAAGCGAAGCTCGCAGCATGGGGCGAAGGTGGCGTCAACCGCCTCAGCCTCGGCCTGCAGGGCTTCGACCCTCGCGCCCTCGCCGTACTCGAGCGCAAGACCGATGCCGCACAGGCCACGCGCGCCTTTGCGCTCGCTCGCGACGCGGGCTTCTCGAACATCAGCATCGACCTGATCTACGCAGTTCCGTACCAGAGCCTCGAAACCTGGGTCGACACAGTGCGCCGTGCGATCGCCCTCGGACCCGACCACGTCTCCACGTACTGCCTGTCTTTCGAGGAGGGCACGCTGCTCTTCCGCAGGCGCGCCGAAGGCCGCGTGCCGGAGGTCGAGCCCGACCTGCAGTGGGACCAGTTGGATGCGGCGTGCGCGGAGCTGGAGGCGGCCGGCTTTCATCGTTACGAGGTGTCCAACTGGGCGCGCGCCGGCGGTTTCGAGTCGCGGCACAACCACGCCTACTGGCGCTGCCGGCCGGTCTATGGCGCGGGGGCGGGCGCGCATTCTTACGCGACTGACGGCCACACGGCCGCGCGGTGGTGGAACATCGCGCGGCCGCGTGACTACATCGCCGGCGCTCCTTGCACGAAGGCCGATGGGGAGGAGCTCGACGACCGCAAGGCGTCCGCCGAGTCGTTGATGCTGGGCCTCCGCACCGCCAGGGGTATGGCGCCGCCTCCCGGCTTCGACGACGAGCTGGCGCGGCTTCAGCGCGACGGGCTCGTGGAGCGGATCGACGGGCGGGTCGTCCCGACGCGGCGTGGCATGGACCTGCACAACCAGATCGCGCTCGCGGTTCTCTAGTCGACCGCAACCGGCAGGCGGTTCGTTGAAAACGGCATGAAGCTGCTGGTCGGTCTCGTCGCCGCGTTGATCCTGGCCGACCTCGCGTTCGCCGGCGTGCTCGTCACCGAGCGCCTGACCTCCCATTCCTCTTCATCTCCCGTCGCGGCGCAGGCAAGCACGCACCCGTGCAACCACGGCTTCTACGTGTCGCAGGCGGCGCACGCCAAGAAGGGCGGCAAGTACGTGAGCAGCGTCGCCCAGGGCAACCTCGGCAAGAACGGGAGCTGTTCGGCGCCCCTGCCGAAGTGAACTGAAGCGTCGAGCGCTGCGGTACTCTGGTTGGCACTCTCGGGCTGAGAGTGCTGAAAGGAGATGGAGAACCGAAAACAGGCGATCTTGCGGGCGGTCGTGCACGAGTTCACGACCAGCGCCGTCCCGGTCGGCTCGCAGGCGCTGCAGAGCCGTTACTTCGTCAATCTCTCTTCGGCCACGATCCGGAGTGAGCTCGCCGATCTCACAGACCTCGGTTACCTGACCCAGCCGCACACGTCGGCGGGCCGCATGCCCACTGACTCGGGTTACCGCTACTTCGTCGACTTCCTGATGGACCTCGAGCCGATTCCCGACCGCGTTCACGGCTTCATCGCCGACGAGATGCGCAAGGCGCCGGCCGACGTCCAGGGGATGGTCGAGCGGGTGGCGATGACGCTCGCCTCGGTGACGCAAAACGCCTCGGTCGCGAGCGCGCCGCAGGGATCGTTCGCACACATCAAGCACGTCGACCTCGTCTCGCTCGAGCCGAAAGAGGTGCTGCTGATCCTGCTCCTCGAAGGCAACCTCCTCCGGCAGCAGGTCGTGAGCACGTCGGAGCCCGCGACCCAGGCGCAGCTGACCAAGCTCGCCGCGCGTCTCAACGCCGCCCTCGCCGCGCACAGCAGCGACGACGCGCGCAGGCACTACGACAAGGCGCCGCTTGGGCTCGAAAAAGAGCTCCTCGGACGCATCATCACGGTGCTCGACCTGTACGAGAAGGGATCAGAAAGCCTCGTCGTTCACGACGGCGTGCGCAACCTGCTGCGCCACCCCGAGTTCGCCGAGTCGTCGCGCCTGACGCAAGTGCTCGAGGTGCTCGAGGAGACGCGATATCTGACCATGCTGTTGCGCCAGCTCATCGGCGAATCGAACCTGCAGATCGTGATCGGTTCGGAGAACGCGTCCAGCCAGCTGCAAGGCTGCACCGTCGTGCTGACGACGTACGGTCCGTCGGAGCGGGTGAAAGGTGTGCTCGGAGTGATCGGGCCCACGCGCATGGCCTACAGCCAGACCGTGGCGCGGTTGCAGGCAGTCGCCCGCCAGGCGAGCGACCGCATGGCGGAGCTTGGAGTTTGATCGCGGGGCCCCGCGCGGTATCTCGAGTTCGATGACGACCCGCAAGCATCCGCACGAGCCCGAGAGCGAAGAGACCGAGCCCAACGTCGCCCTCTACCAGGGCAAGATCGCCGAGCCGGAGTCGGAGGTCGCCGAGACGAAGGACAAATACCTCCGCCTGGCCGCCGACTTCGACAACTACAAAAAGCGCATGCGCCAGGAGCAGCTGGAGACGATCCAGCACGCCTCGGCCGAGCTCATCTCACGCCTGCTTCCGGTCCTGGATGACCTCCAGAACGTCCTCGACCACAAGCCCGCCCACGTCGACAAGTCGTGGGTCAAGGGCCTCGAGCTCAGCGTGCGCAAGCTCGAAGAGGCGCTGGGCACTCATGGTCTGCAGCCGATCGAATCCGTGGGAGAACGTTTCGATCCCAAGATGCACGAGGCGGTCGGGCACGAGGAGTCGGCCGACCATCCCGAGGACACGGTCGTCTCCGAGCTGCGGCGTGGGTACCGCATCCGCGACCGCGTCGTGCGTCCCGCGCTCGTGAAGGTTTCCCGGCGGCCTGAGCTGCCCGAAGACAGCGACAGCTAAATCCACGAAGTGGCGGTAAAGCGCGACTACTACGAGGTTCTCGGCGTGAGCCGGCAGTGCTCGTCCGAAGAGCTGAAGGTCGCATTCCGCAAGATCGCCATGGACTCGCACCCCGACCGCCATCCCGACGACCCGGTGGCGCACGAGCGCTTCAAGGAGGCGAGCGAGGCCTACGCCGTGCTTTCGGATCCCGACCGCCGCCGAAGCTACGACCTGTTCGGCCACTCGGCGGTTGGCGCAGGAGGCCCCGCGGTCGACTTCTCCGACATGCCGTTCGCGGACATCTTCGACACGTTTTTCGGTGGCGGATTCGGCGCGCGGGCCCGGCGGCAGCAGTCGAACCGCGGCGATGACCTTCGCTACGACCTGACGATCACTTTCGACGAGGCCTTCACCGGCGCCGAGAAGCAGATCGACGTGGTGCGACTCGCCTCGTGCGAGCACTGCTCCGGCACGGGCGCCGAGCCTGGCACCAGCCAGGAGACCTGTCCAGGATGCGGTGGCGCCGGTCAGATTCGCCGTGCCGCCCAATCGTTCTTCGGCCAGGTCGTCACGACCGTGACGTGCCCCACGTGCGGCGGCGCCGGACGGATCCTGAAGAACCCCTGCCAGCAGTGTCGCGGGCAAGGTCGGACCCAGAAGTCGAAGCGGCTGGCGGTCAAGATCCCGGCCGGAGTCGACACCGGCTCGCAGATCCGGATCAGCGGCGAGGGCGAGTCCGGGCTGCGCGGAGGGCCTGCAGGCGATCTCTACGTCGTGCTTCGCGTCAAGACCCACCCGGAGTTGGCGCGTCACGAGCAGGACGTCGTGTTCGACCTACGCGTGAACATGGTGCAGGCGGCCCTCGGCGACCGGATCGAGATTCCGACGCTAGAGGGGACGGTCGAGATCGCGATCCCGGCCGGTACGCAGAACGGCCAGTCGTTCCGCCTTCCCGGCCGCGGCATGCCGGACGTGCGTGGAGGACGGCGCGGCGACCAGTACGTGGTCGTGCAGGTGGTGGTCCCGAAAGACCTCAACGCGGAGCAGAAGGCGTTGCTGCGGAAGGTCGGCGGCCTCACCGGCAAGCCCGAGAAGGTCTCCAAGGGATTCTTCGACAAACTTCGCGACGCAATCAGTCTCGATTGAAGGTTTAGCCGCTTAGACTTTCGCGTCGCCGTCACGTGCGTCGCGAAGAGGTGATCGGAAAGTGGGCCGCCATCGTTGGCGTGCTGTTTGTCGCGTCCGCATGTTCGGCGCAGTGCGGCCCGACAGCCAGAACGCCGGTCCAGACGACACCGGTGGCCGCGATTCCGTCGCCCTCGCCCACGCCGACCGCTCCGCTCCAGGCCTCGAGCCCACCGTTCCACGGCGGCGAAGTCGGACTTGCGTATTCACCGGTCGCGCTGTCGGCGCACGGGGGCGCGGCGCCTTACACGTGGACGGTGTCCAACGGCGCTCTTCCGGGTGGCCTCACCCTGGGCAGCGACGGGTCGGTCTCCGGGACGCCGACCGGCGCAGGCACCTTCACGTTTTCGGTCCAGGTCGCGGACGCGGGCAACAGCACGGCCAGCATCCCGGCCACGATCTCGATCGCGCCGGCGCTTTCGGTCGGCCTGATCGCGGCGTGCGCGCAGTACTGCAAGGTCGAGCTCGGGTGCGTGAGCGTGTGCGGCGGCTTCGGCCAGATGAGCGGCGGCGTCGCTCCCTACTCGTTCGCGGTGACGCAGGGCCCGCTGCCGGCGGGAACGTCGCTCAGCGGTCTGTCGCTCGCGGGGACGTTCAAGGGCCTGTCCGGATACCTGAAGTTCGGCGTGCAGGTCACGGACGCGTTGGGGGCGGTCGGGAGCGTCGCCCCGATCTTCTGGATGTACGACCACATATCGCTTGCCGGAGGGACCTGCGGGCCGTCGCGAAGCACGTGCTCCGTGGCGCTGGCGTATTCGGGAGGAATTCCAGGGACACAGTTGACTGCCGCTCCGACGGGTTGGGTGGGTGCGAACTGCGTGGCCGGGGCGGTAATCCCATGCCCCGAACCTACGTTCAGCGCGTCTTACCAACCCGGTTCTGTGCTGTTGAAGCTGACCTATGACCCCAAGTACCAGGCAACGTTCGGGACGCTAACAGTTCAGCTCACGACCACCGATCCGTGCGGATCCGCAAGCAAATGCTCGGCTTCGGCGTCAGTGAACGTGGCCGGTTAAGGAACTTCCAAGCTTGCAGGGAAGTTATCCGGTTCAGTAGCTTTGATCCGTATTGAAGAGGGATGAAGTGTCCAAAACGATCGATCTAGAACTCACCAGAGCAGAAGTCGAGGTCCTCGAGCT
>DASSLJ010000033.1:0-5834 GCA_035689585.1 Candidatus Dormiibacterota bacterium | reverse complement strand
TGAAGCGGCTGCATTCCGGCAGAGATGAAGAGCGTGCTCGGGTCGCCGTGCGGCACAAGCGGTGCGCTGGGCAGGACCAGATGCTCCCGACTCTGGAAATGCTCTAGAAAGCGTCGGCGGATCTCATTCCCGGTCACGGGGTGAACTGAGTTTAGGGGGCGAGCCTTTCGAGGCGCCAACCGCTCCGCTCGCGCGCGACGTAGCGCAGCCGGTCGTGGAGGCGGTCCTCGCGGTTCTCCCAGAATTCGATCCACCGCGGCTTGACGGCGTAGCCGCCCCACAAGCGCGGCAGTGGCACATCGTCGGGGTGCGTCGCCGCGAGCTCGAGCACGCGCTTCTCGAGCACGTCGCGCGAGCGCACCACCCGGCTCTGTGGCGATGCCAGGGCCGACAGCTGAGCGCCGCGTGGCCGCGAGTGGAAGTAGGCGGACGAAGCGTCGCGCGAGACCTTGCGCGCGACGCCGTAGACGCGCACCTGGTGCCGCGTCTGCGGCCAATAGAACACGAGCGCAACTCTCCGGTCGTGGCCGATGTCACGACCCTTGCGGCTGTCGTAGTTCGTGTAGAAGACGAACGTGCCGTCGGTCACGCCCTTGAACAGCACCATGCGCGCCGACACTCCGTCCTCGCCTGCGGTCGCGAGCGTCATCGCATCGGGCTGCAGCGCTCCTGCTTCCTGCGCCTCGCGAAACCAGCGCGTGAAAAGCTCGAACGGATCGCGCGGGGCTTCTTCTTCTAATAGAGGCATCTACCCGGTGCTTTCCTGCGGCACGTACTTCCGCAGCTGCTCGAGCGCTGCTCGCTGCAGGCGCGAGACGTGCATCTGGCTGATGCCGAGGCGCTTGGCGATCTCCGACTGCGACATCTGCTCGTAGAAGCGCATCGCCATGATCGCCCGCTCACGGGGCGTGAGGTGCTCCATCGCGCGCTCGAGCACATCGCGCATCTCCACTCGCTCGAGCTCGGGGTCGGCGCTGCCGATCTGCTCGGCGACCGAGCGGCTCTCCTGGCCATCGCCGGCGGAGCCCACCGGTTGATCGAGTGACACCGGCACATAGGCCGGCCCCATCTCCATCGCCTCCGTCACGTCGTCGGGCGTGACGCCGAGGCGTTCCGCGAGCTCGCCGACGGTCGGCTCGCGTCCCAGCTCGTTCTTCATCTGCTCGTTGACGCGAACCACCGATTGGTGCAGCTCCTGCAGGCGGCGTGGAAAGCGGATGGCGGTGCCCTTGTCGCGGAAGTACCGCTTGATCTCGCCCGCGACCGTCAGCGTCGCAAACGTCGTGAACTCGTATCCGAGGTCGGGATCGAAACGGTCGATCGCCTTGATCAGGCCCAGGTAGCCGACCTGCGCGATGTCTTCGAGCGGCTCACCGCGGTTCGCAAACTTGCGGGCCAGGAAGTACACGAAATCGTGATAGTTGTCGACCAGCTGAGCACGAATGCGGTCGCGCTCGGCGGGGTCGGTCGATTCTTTGTAGCGGCGGTGCAGCGCCCGCAGCTCTTCGCGCGGAAGCCGCGAGGCACTGCTCACTGCCTATTAGTTAATAGGGAATCGGTCGGGCGAGCGCGGGTCAGCCGGCCAGATGCTTGACCATCCGAAACCGCACATGCCCGGTGCGCGGCTCGATGACCGATCGAAAGTCATCGACGAAGCAGCGGATCATCTCGTAAGCCAATCGCTGCAGCTCCGGGTCGACAGGCGCGTGATGCGCACCCGCGGGCAGCGGAAGGGCGGCGACGTCCGGCATCAGGTCGACGTCGACGACCAAAGCGCGGTTGGTCGCGAAATACGTGAGCTTGAGGTCCGCCGGGGTGCCGAGGTCGTCGGCCGCCGCGATCGCGCTGTCGCAGGCTTGCGTGAGCGCGATCGCGAGCTCGTCCAGGTCCATCAGGCTCAACCCGAGCTGACCGCCAAGCGTCGTCGCGACGCGTTTCGCCACCGGGATGAACGCCGGTGAGGCGGGAATCTTCAGCTCGGCGAGATTGCGCTTGGCCATCGGGTGTCTGTAGCTCTACTCCTCGAGACTCGTCGAGGCCGGCTGTGTCCGCCGCATTGCCGCAGCCTCGAGCTCTTCGCGCTTGCGCTTCGCCGCGGCTACGCCGTCCTGGATCGCCTTGCCGACCGGGTGGTTCGGATCGGTCGCCGCGTCGCGAGCCCGTTGCGCCGCCTGTCGCGCGCGCTGCACCGGCTCGCTGCCGCTCAGCTCGATGGTCTTGGTGCGCAGGCTGTCGATCTGCTCGCGGCCCGGCCCCGATGCGATGTACGCGCCGACTGCCAGGCCCACAAGGCCGCCGAGGATGAACCAACCGAAACCGCCGCCGTCTCTCTCGCCAGCCATCGCTAACTAACCTCCTTTTACCGAGCGAACAAGGCTCCGGCCCGCCACCCTCACGCCATGAACCGCCGAACTGACGCCGCGACCGAATGCGGCGAGGCCGCGTCCTCCGGTGCGAAGCCCGACGTTCACGCCCGACGTGATGTCGTTGACGTTCTCGATCGTCTGTCGCACCTCTGGAAGCGTCTCTTTCATCTCTTCATTGGTCGTGTCGAGCAGCTCATTGACCGCTCCGAGGGTTCCGCGCAGCCGGAGGAGTACCGCGGCGAGGGCCAGCGCCACGATGAGCGCAGCCACCCCGAACGCGATCCACATGAAGCTCTGGCTGTTCACGGACTGCATACCCCCACGCCCGGGCGGGCAAACACACCCGCAATAGTAAGTGCGGGGTACTTAGGCGTCTGTGTTCGGCTCTTTCGATTCGTGGCTGGGTCTCGGCACGAAGCGCACGAGCGGCTGGAGGAGCAGTGCGAACGCCAGCGCCGGTAGGAGGTTGGCCTCGCCGAGGCGCCACGACGGCAGGCCCAGGAAATCCCACAGCTGGCCCAATCCGAAACCGATCGCGGTCATCACGAGGATGGGGACGTATGCGCGGCGGCGGTAAGGGAGGAACGCGTAGCAGAGCTGCGAGACGATCAGGACCAGCAGCACGGCCACGATCAGGCCGGGAGGGATGAGTCTCATGCGCCCCAGCCGTCACGATGCCGGATAGTCCGGACTAACCGTGTACTTGAGGCGCGAAACACCCGGATAGTCCGGACTATCCGAGGTAAGAGTGCTCCCTCCAAGCGACAGCGGTGGGTTGTCCTGAGCATGCTCAGGTGGGTCCCCTGCCTCGGCTTTCCAAGTCCCGTCGAAGCGGGCATTTGGTCGACCTTGCGGACTCCGGGGTCCCGTCTTCTCGAGTGTTGGGCCAGCCGCACGTGCCGCCACTCTTCGGGAGCGCGGTCAATGCTACGACGCAGGTTTCGGAGGGGGTGCCACGCGAATGCGAAGCTCATCGAGCTGCGATTGATCGACGGTGGAAGGCGCGCCCAGCATCAGGTCCGTCATCGACTGTGTCTTGGGGAACGCTATGACGTCGCGAATGTTGTCCGTCCCGCCCAGCATCATCACGATGCGGTCGATGCCGGGCGCGATCCCACCATGCGGCGGAACGCCGTACGTGAACGCCTGCAGCAGCGTCCCGAACCGCTCACGAATCAAATCGAGCGGCATGCCGAGGAGCTGGAATACGCGCTCCTGCATCGCGGGGTCGTAGATCCTGAGGCTGCCGCCGCCGAGCTCGTAGCCGTTGCACACGATGTCGTACGCGTGCGCGCGCACGTCGTACGGGCGCTCCTCCACGAACGACATGTCCTCGGCGAAAGGTCGCGTGAACGGATGGTGCGCATACGTCAGATTGCCCTGGTCGTCTTCCTCGAATAAATAGGTTGGATTGATCCAGAGAAACTTCCACTCACCCTCGCGTATGAGGTGGCGGCGGCGCGCAATCTCCTGGCGAATCCGTCCCATCACGGTCTCGGCCTTGCGTCTGCGGTCCGCTGCGACGAGCACGACGTCGTTGTCGCCCGCGCCGGTCAGACGCTTGATGTCCGCGATCTCCGACTCACTCAGGAACTTGTCGAGCGCTCCGCCTGGCACCCACGCGAGCCCCTGCCCGCCTGCACCCTTCGCCACCGTCACGAGCTCGTCCAGCTCGCGGCGCGTCAGGTCTTTGCCGCCCGGTACCGCCATCCCGCGCACGACCCCGCCCGCCGCCAGCACCCGCCGGAAGATCTCCGCCCGCGTTTCGCGCAGCGCGTCGCCGAGGTCGGAGATCTCGAGCTCGTAACGGAGGTCCGGTTTGTCGCTTCCGTAACGAAGGAACGACTCCTTGATGTCGAGCCTGGGAAACGGTGTCGCGAGCTTCACACCAAGGACCTTCTGCCACATCTCGGTGAAGAGGCCTTCGATCAGCGCGAACACGTCTTCCTCGTCGCAGAACGACATCTCGACATCAAGCTGCGTGAACTCGGGCTGGCGGTCGGCGCGCAGGTTCTCGTCGCGAAAGCAGCGAGCGATCTGGTAGTACCGCTGCACGCCCGAGACCATCAGCAGCTGCTTCAGCATCTGCGGCGCCTGCGGCAGCGCGTAGAACTCGGTCGGATGCAGGCGCGATGGCACGAGGAAGTCACGCGCGCCGCTGGGTGAGCTGCGCGTGAGGATCGGCGTCTCCACCTCGATGAACTCGCGCTCCTCCATGTAGTCGCGGATGATGCGGTTCACCTTGTTGCGGAGCTCGAGCATCCGCGTCATAGGTGGACGGCGCAGGTCGAGATAGCGGTACTCGAGCCGAGTCTTCTCGTCAGGCTCTTCGGGATCTTCGATCGGAAACGGCGTCGGCTCCGACTCGCTGAGGACTTCGACATCGTCGGCGACGACCTCGACGTCGCCCGTCGCGATCCTGGGGTTCTCCGACCCCGTCGGTCTGCGTGCCACACGTCCGTGTACACGGACGACCGACTCGAGCCGCAGCTGCGGAGAGCCATCAGGGTTCTTCAAGACAACCTGGACCGGACCCCAGCGGTCCCGGAGGTCGATGAACGTCACGCCGCCGTGATCACGACGGCGGGCGATCCATCCGTACAGGTCGACCTCTTTGCCCTCGTCCGCGGCGCGAAGCGATCCACAATGCGGCGCGGTGAAGCCGCTCATGCGAGCCTCGTCGGGAGTTCGACCCAGGACAGCTCTTGCTGCGCGCCAGTCGACATCTCACGGAGGTTTGCGACCCTCCGTTTCGCCTGTTCGGCGTCGAAGAGCACGACCCATCGAGCGCCGAGCTTGTTGGCGGAGCGCATCTTCGCGCGAAGGCTCTTCGGCTCGTAGTCGACCGCCACCGAGCGCACCGCGCGGCACATGCGAGCGACCTCGGCCGCCTCGATCTGAAGATCACCGTCGGGAAGCACGACGACGTCGGCGGCAGGGCTGACCGGCACCGCGGCCGCGTCCATCAGCTCCGTGACGCGATCGATGCCGCCGGCGAAGCCGACCCCGGGCGTGGCGGGCCAGCCCTCGGCTTCCGCGAGGCCGTCATATCGCCCGCCCGACGCAAGCGCGTCCTGCTGCCCGGTGGCGCCGCCGGGATAGAACTCGAACACGGTGCGCGTGTAGTAGTCGAGGCCGCGCACGAGATAAGGGTTGATCTGGTACTCGATCTCGGCCGAGTCGAGAAGTCGCAAGACCGCGGACCAGTGCTCGGCGCAGGCGGCGCAGAGGTGATCGGTGATCTTCGGCGCACCGGCCTTGAAAGGCTGCTCGTGCGGCAGCTTCGAGTCGAGCAGGCGCAGCGGGTTGCGCTCGAGCCGCAGCTGCGAGTCACCGCCGAGCTGCGACTTCAGAGGGCGGTAGTACTCCTTCAGCTTCTCGAGGTAAGCCGGCCTGCACTTCGCGTCGCCGATGCTGTTGACCTCGAGGCGGAGGTCTGCGATCCCGGCCTGGTTGAGCCAGGCAGCC
>DASSLJ010000032.1:0-2279 GCA_035689585.1 Candidatus Dormiibacterota bacterium | reverse complement strand
GCGCCGCGCTTCGCGTGGATCACGCCCGACATGTGCCACGACACCCACAACTGCAGCGTTTCGGTGGGCGACAGCTGGCTGCAGCAGGAGGTGGGGCAGATCACCGCCTCGCCGGCGTGGAAATCCGGCGGCGTGCTGTTCATCACGTGGGACGAAGACGATGGAAGCGCGGACAACTCTGTGCTGACGCTGGTGGTGGCGCAGGGGGTCGCTCACCGCACGAGCACCAAGCGGTACACGCACTATTCACTGCTCGCGACGGTCGAGGACCTGCTCGGCGTCGGGCGGCTGGGCCAGGCGGCCGGCGCGCCGGCGATGACCGACCTGGTCGGCTGACAGCTCTCTACCTTTATCTATGTGACGCTCACGATCTGTGACGTCGGGCCGCGCGACGGGCTCCAGAACGAGGCCAAAACACTCGAGCCTGCGGTGCGCGCCGAGCTGTGCGACCGGCTGGCCGCCGCGGGACTGAAGCGCATGGAGGCCGCAAGCTTCGTCAACCCGAAGCTCGTCCCGCAGATGGGCGGCGCGGAAGATGTGATGGCCGCGCTGCACCGCAAATCCGGGGTTTCATACGCCGGTCTCGTGCTGAACGAGAAGGGCTACGAGCGCGCGGTCGCCGCTGGAGTCGACGAAGTCCATTACGCGTTCAGCGCCGCCGACGAGTTCGGCCTGCGCAACCAGAACGCGACCACGGAACAAGGCTTGAAGACGGCGCTGAGCCTGGTTGCGCGCGCGCGCAGCGAGCGTATGCCGATCACAGTCACGATCAGCGTCTCGTTCGGCAGCCCATTCGATGGACCGGTGCCCGCTGCGCGCGTGCTCGAGGTCGTGGAGCACCTGATGGCGGTGCCGCCGGACGAGATCTGTCTTGCGGACACGATCGGAGTCGGCGTCCCGACGCAGGTGCGCGAGCTCGTGCGAGGCGCGCGCGCACTCGGCGCGACCGTGGGCGCGCACTTCCACAACACCCGCAACACAGGTTATGCCAACGCGGTCGCCGCGCTCGAGGAAGGGGCCGTCTCTTTGGATGCCTCTGTCGGCGGTGCCGGAGGGTGCCCCTTCGCACCGAAAGCGACCGGCAACATCGCGACCGAAGACCTGGTCTATCTGCTCCGCGGGATGGGAATCGACGCGGGCATCGATCTCGACAAGCTCATCGAAACGTCGCAGTGGCTCGGCACGCAGCTTGGCAAGGAGCTGCCGAGCATGGTCAGCCGCGCGGGGGATTACCCGGCCGCTTAGCGGGCGCCGGCGTGCAGGCCGTAAAGCGCGCCGAATTTGTTCTGCACGTACGCGATCCACGGCGCCGCGGTCAGCGGCTTGCCAGTCGCTCGCTCCAGCAGCTCGTTCGGCGTGAACTTGCGGCCGTGGCGGTGGACGTTGCGCCGCAGCCAGGTCAGGAGTGCGCTGAACTCGCCCCGTTCGAAATGAGAGTCGAGGTCGGGAATGTCCGTGCGGATCTTCTCCATCAGCTGCGCGGACACGAGGTTGCCGATCGTGTAGCCGGGGAAGATGCCGAAGTCGACGAATGACCAATGGATGTCCTGCAGGCAGCCCTCGCGGTCGTTGGGGACGTTCAGGCCGAGGTACGACTTGAATCGCGTGTTCCACGCCTCTGGCAGATCGGCGACCTTGAGCGTGCCGTCGAGCAGCTCGTTCTCCAGCTCGAAGCGCAAGAGGATGTGCATGTTGTAAGTGACCTCATCCGCCTCGACCCTGATGAACGACGGGTACGAGCGGTTGACGGCGCGATAGAAGCCTTCGGCGTCGACGCCCTTCAGCGGTTCGGGGAACATCGCCTCGAGGCTGGGATAGAAGTGATGCCAGAACGGAAGGCTGCGCCCGACGAGGTTCTCCCACATCCGCGACTGCGATTCGTGCACCCCAGGTGAGGCCGCGCCCCACAGTGGCGTCCGATCGAGGTTCTGCCCGAAGCCCTGGTCGTAAAGCGCGTGACCGGTTTCGTGGATCGTCCCGAAAAGGCACTCGTTGAAGAAGTCCCTGTTGACGCGGGTCGTGATCCGCGCATCGCCCGGGCCGAATGTGATGGAGAACGGGTGCGTCGAAGTGTCCTGCCGTCCTTTGCTCGTGTCGTAGCCGATCCGCTTGGCGACCTCGAGACCGTAGGCGAGCTGGAGGTCGGGGTCGAACCCGCGATAGAGAACGCGGTCATCGACCGCGTCGGCGTGCCGCGCGATGTCGGCGACCAGCGGAACGATCGCGCGCTTCAGCTCGGCGAAGATGGTCTCGAGCTGCGCCGTCGTCATGCCCGGCTC
>DASSLJ010000031.1:0-15985 GCA_035689585.1 Candidatus Dormiibacterota bacterium | reverse complement strand
GGTACTCCGAGCCGGCCGGGCTCATCAACCAGAGCTGCAAGGGCCAGATGGCGTACTACCTGCCCGGCACGCACTGCTAAGCCGGGCGGGGATGCAGGCGCGGTTCGACAAGGCTGGCCGGCGGTTGCCTGACACGGGGCGTGGATGTGGCTGTCAGCTGTGTGCCGACTCGGACGCGCCGCGTTACGAGCGACGCTCGGCGCCGCGGGCAGCTGACGTGGAGCAGTGGAGCTCGGTGCGGAGAAGCCTGTCCCGCCTTCTGGCATTAGGCCGCGACTAGCTAGCGCAGGGCGCGCCTACCCCAACTCCGACCGTGTGGTGTGTGATGCGATTCGACAGGAATCGACCTTTCTGGCGTCATAAGTGTCTTATCGGAGACGAATTCCGCACGTTTCGTCCCAAACCGCTCACCACGAGCGATCCAGGAATCCTCGCTTTGGCGAGGGTTTCAGCCGAGCCCTCAAGGGCGGCTTGACGATGTGTTCGAGCAGGTCGGTCGACGTAGTTGGTAATCCGATCCGGCACCTGAGCGAGCCATTCGCTCTGGGCGCGGTCAATGACCTCGCGCTCGTGGCGGGCGACTTCATCCGCGCCGCGAACCGCGACGCAAAGAGCGTCGCGTGTTTTGCCAAGGGCATGCGCGCGTCATGAGCGGTACATATTCCGGCGGTCGAAGTCTCGTAGCTCGCGCCTGCACCAATGGCAAGCAGCATCCGAGGTCGGAGGATGGCAACGGGTAGCAGGTCAGCCGCGGGTTGGATTCGCGCCGTCGTCGACCGACCACTCGACCACCGCGGCGACGTCCGCTCTTGTGCGGAGAAGAGCCTGGCCCGCCTTCTGGCTTTCCTGCCGCGACAAGCGCAGGGCGCCTACCAAAGTCGCGACTGCGATGCGACGTGATTGGACCTTTCCGGCGTCAGAAGTGTCTTATCCGGCACGAGATTCGGCACGTTTGGCGCCAAACGTCCCCGCACGCAAGTCAAAGGCGCGCGCGCGGGAGGGCTAGGCGGGCGTCGAAGCCGCGCCTAGCCTTCGACCGCCAGCCCTCTTTCGGGAGTTGCTTCCTCCTCGTACATGGCCTGCGGCCCGTACGAGTGCTTGAGCATCAGGCGCAGCCGCTCCTTGGCGACCGCGAGTCTCGACGCGACGGTGCGCTCCGGAATTCCGAGCGCCTGCGCGATCGCCCGGTTCGTGTAGCCGTGGTAGTGGCGCAGCACGATCGCCGCGGCCTGCTTCGGCGGGAGCTTCGCGAGCGCCGTCGCAAGGTCGCGGTGCTCCACGACTTCCTGCGGGTCCGGCGCAAGTCCCGGCCGGCCGATGCGTCGAATCACCTCGCCGACCTCGCGCAGCCGCATCTTCCGTTGGTAGGAAACCGCGGCGTTGATGGCGATCCGGTGCACCCAGGCCTCGGCCGGGGCGATCGGCTGCCAGGTTGCCCACTTCTTGTAGGCACGCTCGAATGCGTCCTGGGCGCAGTCCTCGGCCGCCGCTCGGTCGCCGAGCATCGCGGTCAAGGTGCCGAGGATCTTTCCGTACGAGGCCTGGTACAGGCGCTCGAAATCCGCTTCGTTGCCGGCCCGATACGTCGTCGTTGTCGGTTCCTGCGATTCGCCGGCGTTCACAGCAGAAATGGTCTCCGCCATATTCCGTTCCTTCACCCCCCTGAGATAAGTGAGTCGAACTCACCTGGCGTCTACTGTCCCCCAGGAGGGCCATTCCGGTCGCCGTACAGACGGGCGGATTTTGCCTAACGCACTTGCAGTACTAGGTGGCGGTACGCCCCGCGACGTTCTTAACATGGATGAATCCCGGGGCAGAGTCCGGCGGGGGATACGCGGTCGACCTCCTCGCCACTCTTGCAAGCGGTTTGGGTGTCGACTCGCGCGAGAGCGGGCGCAAGGCGCTCGAGGTCCTGCGTGCACGCGCACCCGAGCTCATCGTCGTGTCCGAGCAGACCGGCGAAGATCTCGTCTCAACTTCCGCCGGATTCATCGAGATGTTGCTCGCGGCGCTGCGGACAGATGTCGAGATGCCATGGCCCGACTTCGAGCGCCGCGCGCGAGATTACGGAAGACTGCGCGCAGCGCAAGGTCTGCCACTCGAGTCACTGATCGACGTGCTCGCGGTCTACCGCCGCGCCACGATCGAGCTTCTCTCACGGCCCATCCAGGGCAAGCCGCACTACGACGAGATCATCGCGCTGGCGCAGGGCCGGCTCGAGGATGTGACCGAGCGATTGACGACGGCGATCGCCCGCGGGTACCTCGACCACATCGATGAGGAACATCGCGCGCGAGAGAGCGAGATGTACGGTCTTGCCGCAATCGTCACGGCGATGAGCAGGTCGCTCGACCTCACGGAGACGGCGGAGGTCGCGCTCGTCGAAGCGCTCGCGGCCTTACGGCTTACAACCGGCGCTCTGTGGTTGCGCGAACGCTCGTCGTACAAGCTCGTCCACACTGTGGGACTCGACGACGACCAGGTCGACGGTTTCGGTCGCCAGGTGGGACCGCACGTCAAGGCGTCGGCATCGGCCGTCGGACGCTCGGAGTCGCAGGTCGACCGGATATCCGGTCCGCACTGGAACGCGCTGCGCGCGCAGTTGCGCGTGCGCGGCCGCACTGTCGGGATGATGAGCGTCGGCACGATGGTCGATCGCGTGTTCAACGCGTCCGACCTGCTGTTCATGGCCGCGGTCGCCGACCAGGTCGCGATCGCCATCGACCGTGCGCGTCAGTTCGCGAGCGAGGCGCGCACCGATCACCTCACCGGTCTCGCAAATCGACGCGAGTTCGAGCGCGTGATGGAGCGTGAGGTTGCACTCGCCGACCGTCACAACCGGCGGCTGTCGCTGATGATGATCGACCTCGACAACCTGAAGCGCATCAACGACAAGCTGGGCCACAGCGCGGGCGACGGAGCGCTGAAGCTCGTCGCTCAGCAGCTGCAGCGCGTCGTGCGTGCGTCAGACGTGTGCGCGCGCCTGGGCGGCGACGAGTTCGGTGTCGCGATGCCTGAGACGGACCTGGAGCGCGCGCGCGACGTCGCGATCAGGTTGCGGCGCGCGGTCGACCACGCCGCTTTGAGCATGCGCGCGCCTGAGCACGTTGAGGTCAGCGTCGGAATCGCGGCCTGGAGTCCCGGTCAGGACTGGCAGGCCGTCTATCAGGCTGCCGACGCAGACCTCTACGAGGACAAGCGCCGGCGGAAGACGGTTCGGCGTTGGCAGCAGGAAGACCAGCCGTCGCCGATCAGGATCCTCGGCCGCGCCGGCCGGCGAAGAGTCTCCGGGGCCTAACTACTCGACCAGAGCCAGTTCGCGCGCCTTGACGATGGCCTCGAGCTTGGAGTGCACGCCGAGCTTGCTGCCCAGGCTGCGGATGTGCGTCCGCACCGTGGTGTAGCTGATGCCCAGCTTGTCCGCGATGTCGCGGCTGGAGGTGCCCTCCGCCATGAGCCGCAGCACCTCTTTCTCGCGCGGCGTGAGGCGCTCGAGCTGAGCTTCGACCTCTCGTCTGCTGTTCAAGAGCTGCGCGATGCTCCGAGGAGTGAACAGCGATCCGCCTTGCGCGACGGTGCGAATGGCGTCGACGACCTCCTGTGCGGCGCGTGACTTGTGGATGAACGCGCTCGCCCCGGCCTCGAGCGCAGCGAATCGGGCGGCGTCGCTGTCCTCGCGCGTGAGGAATATGAGCTTGGTCTCGGGGCGCAGCTGACGGATTCCGGCCGCGGCGTCGGCGCCGGTGCCGTCGGTCAGGCGGAAGTCGACAAGCACCAGGTCCGGCGTCAGCTCCGCCGCGCGCGCTATCGACTCCGCCACCGAGCCGGAGTGGCCCACGACCTTCATGTCGTCCTGGTCGTTGATCAGCGCGGCCAGGCCCTCGGCCACGACCTGGTGGTCCTCGACGATCATCACCCGCGTTTGGTTGCTCAAGCCTGTTGTCTGGATTCTGACAGCGGTAGCCAGAATTCGATCGTCGTTCCAAGGCCGGGCTCGCTTTGCGTCTTGTTCCATCCGCCCGCGAGCAGCGCCCTTTCGTTGAGCGCCAGAAGGCCGAGGTGGCCGGGCAGACGGTCGCGCTCGGCGACGACGAACCCGCGCCCGTTGTCCTGGACGATGCCGTGGACGCCGCCGTCCTCGACTTTGAGAGCGATGCGAACCTGCGTCGCCGCCGCGTGCTTTTCGACGTTGGTGATCGCCTCGGTGATCTGCCGGAAGAGCATCGAACGAAACTCGAGCGACAGGTCGTCCGGCAGGTCGAGCTCCAGCTCGACTTCGGCGCCGGTCATGGTCCGGAGCATGCGCACGCGGTCGCGGATAGTCTCGGTGAAGCCGCCCGGAACCTCGAGCGCCGGGGGACGCACCTCGAACAGCAGGCGGCGCAACGCATCCTCGGTCTGGGACAGCAGCAGCTGCGCCTCGGTCACCAACGCGGCGTAGTCGCCGTTGGGATTGTGCAGTCTCTGCAGCTGCAGCTCCACCGCCGTCAGCTTCTGCAGCGCGTCGTCGTGCAGATCGCCGGCGAACCGCTTGCGCGCCTTCTCGACCGCGGTGGAAACGTTCCTCAGCAGCATCTGGCGGGCCGCGTCGACCTTTTCGAGTCGCTCGACCGTCTTCTTCAGGTCCGCGTCCGTGTAGCGGAGCTGCCACACGAGGCCGGCCGCAAGACCCGCTTTCTGCAGCACCCAGGCGTCCTCGCGTGAGAACCCCTCGGCCCGGCGCGAGTCGTATGCGGCGACCACACCCAGCCGCTCATCGCCCGCGCGCCACGGCACCGCGATCGCGCTGTCGACCTTCAGCGTGTCGAGCACGAAGAACACGTCAGAGGCGTCGTCGTTGCGGGACGCGCGAAACATGAGGTCGTGAAAGACGACGCGGCTCGCGAGGTCGTCGCGGTCGGGAGCACACGGCACGGGAACCAGCCCGTTCAGGAATGGGTCGTCGATCCCGTATGCCCCGCGGATCGGCACGAGCATGCCCTCGTCGTTGCGCTTCCAGAACAGGACCTTGCGCGCAGCCACGAGCTCGGCGATGCTCCGGGTGAGCCGCCGGTAGAAGTCGGTCAGCCCATGCGGTGTCCGGGCGTGCCGGCTGACCGCTAGAAGCGCGTCGACCGCAGCCTCGTGAGCGCGCTCGACCCGCTCCGCGCTCTGCGCCCGCTCGTCGTTGATCAGACGCTGGCGCTCGCTCCGGTCGAGGTCGGCGCGGAGGTTGACAAGGGTGTCGACCATCTCCTGCCGGCGTTCATGCATCCGGGCGATGCCGACGGCCGCGGCGACCTGCTGGACCAGCACGCCGAACATCTGGAGCTGAACGGCGTTGTAGCCGGTCGCGCTGGCGACGCCGAACGTTCCGAGCGATTCCCCTCCGGCGTCGAGACTGCGCGCGCACGTGAAGCGGATTGCGGGCCTGGCGATCGGACCGTTCATGCCGGTCCACGCCGCGGCGGCAACGGGGCCGCCCACGCCGTCCGCGGTGGCGAATACGCGCTCGATCTCGGCGTCGGTCAAGTGATCGGCCACGCTGCGCGCTTTGGAGAAGACGCGCTTCGTGTCACCCGACTCGTCGAGGACGGCGATGAATGCGATGTTGGAGCGGGTCAGGTCGAGCGCCAGCCGGAGACCCGCTTCGGCGACGTCGGGGATGGTCTTGCAACGCGAGAGTTCGCTGCCTGCCGAGTGAAAGGCTTCGAGAAGGTCCCCGTGGGCGTTCTCGACTCCGGCGGTCTTCAATCGCTCCCCCTTTTCGTGTCGCGCCTTACACGAGTTTACTTCTCTAGTCCGGCAGTACGCAAAAGGTCTGGGGGGTGTACCCGCAGGTACTGCTCAACGAGGGGGCGTTGACAAGGCGAAGGGAGCGGCCGACTGGTTGCTTCAGTCGGGCTCCCAACCAAAGGGAGCGGGTTCACATGGATGTCGTCGAGAGGACTTCAATTCGGGCGTACTCAGCAGGCCGCTTGCGTTTTCTTTTCGCGATGGTTGCTCGACGAGCATTCAACATGGTCAACGGCTCGGCGAGCCACGCGATCGTCCGACCGATTGTCGTCATGGCGGCCAGAGTCCTCGGACCCGGACCGACCCGGCTGCGGCTGGTCAAGCTGGCGCACAACCTGAGCCACACCGCGACGGTCGTCGAGCTTCCGCGGGTGGAGCGCGATGGGCAACTCGATCCTGCTCAGCCGACTCGGCGCGCGGCGTAGGCTCCTCCTAGGCGCTTTTCCGCCGCCGATTTCCGCCCCGAAGGCGAAATTCCCGCACAGGGCGAGTACTCCGCTTGTGGGATACGTTTCTGCTACAGATGAACGACTTCGACCAGTTCCTGGAGCTCAAGCTTCGGCAAATGCTCGACCCGGTCGTCGCCACCAAGGCACCGGGGCGGGGGAGCCGCCGGCGGAGGGCGCGCCGACCGACGTTGACCGTTGAGGTCCCGGTCGTCGAGCTCGTCGAGGTGATCCCGGTCCCAGTCGAGCACGCGGTGGTGCCCGTCCCGGTCGCCACGCCGCAGCTCTAACTCAAGAACCCCTTCCTTCCTCTCGCGAGGCCGAGCCGCAAGGCTCGGCCTCTCTTCATGCGAGTCGGAGCCGCAAGGCTCGCCCTCTCTTCATGGCTGGGGCGAGCTAGTGTTGCGAGATGGGCGTCACCGCCACCGAACGCGAGCGCCTGCTCGCCAATCCCGGCTTCGGGCGCATCTTCACCGAACACATGGTGCGCGCGAGATGGACGGCCGAGCGTGGCGGCTGGTCGGACCTCGAGCTGACGGATTACGCACCGCTGGTCATGGATCCGGGAACGGTCGTCCTGCATTACTCGCAGTCGGTTTTCGAAGGCCTCAAGGCGTTCCGGCTCGCCGACGGCGGTGTGGCCGCGTTTCGGCCGCAGGCGCATGCGTCTCGGTTCCGCGCCTCGGCGCGACGCCTTGCCCTGCCCGAGCTGTCGGAGGAGCGATTCCTTGAGGCTATCGACCTGATTCTCACCGCCGACCACGAGTGGGTGCCCTCGGCACCAGAGCACAGCCTCTACCTCCGGCCGATGCTGTTCGCCACCGAGGTCACGCTGTCGGTCCATCCCGCCGACGACGTGACGTTCCTCTTCATCGCATCGCCGTCGGGCTCGTACTTTCCGCGCGGCGTCCAGCCGGTGACGGTATGGCTTTCCGAGGACTACACGCGCGCGGCGCCCGGTGGGACCGGCGCGGCGAAGACGGGCGGCAACTACGCGGGCGGCCTCCTCGCGCAGGCGCAGGCGACACAGCAGGGATGCGACCAGGTTGTGTGGTTGGACGCACGCGAGCACCGGTGGGTCGAAGAGATGGGAGGCATGAACCTCTTCTTCGTCTTCGGCACAGGAGCTAAGGCGCGGTTGATGACGCCTGCTCTCACCGGCACGCTGCTGCCGGGGATCACGCGCGATTCGTTGCTCGTCCTCGGTCGCGAGCTTGGCTACGAAGTCGAAGAAGGAAACATCAGCGTCGAGGAGTGGCGTGCGGGATGTGAGGATGGGTCGCTGACCGAGGTGTTCGCCTGTGGGACGGCCGCCGTCATCACGCCCGTCGGCGCCGTGAAGTCGGCGCACGGCTCGTGGCAGATCGGCGACGGCGGACCTGGCGAGGTCAGCATGCGGCTGCGCAAGACGCTTGTCGACGTCCAGCGTGGCGCGGTCCCGGACACGCATGGGTGGGTGTACCGGCCGCGAGTATCGTCAGTTAGCTAGATGTCTCGCGTGGTCATAGTCGGGGGAGGTGGCACTGGCGACGCCTGCGCGTTCGCTTTGCGCAAGCGTGGATTCGCCGGCGACATACTGATCCTGAGCGGCGACCATGACCGTCCCTACGACCGGCCGTACCTGTCGAAAGAGTTCCTCCGCCGAGAGGTCGACCTGCCAAAGGTCTTTCTCCATGATCAGGACGCGTACGCGAAGGAGCGGGTCGAGCTGCGCCTCGACGAGCGCGTCAGCGCAGGATCACTCGACGAACGCCGCCTGACGCTGGCGGGTGGCGACGAGGTTCGCTTCGACGTCCTGGTCCTCGGCCTCGGCGGCACACCGCGCCGGCTGCCGGGAGTCCCAGACGCCGGCAACGTGCGCACGCTCCGGTCGCTTCGCGACAGCTCAGATCTCCGGGATGCGCTCCAGCGCGCCAATCGCATCTTGCTCGTCGGCGCGGGTTTCATCGGCGCCGAGGTCGCAGCCTCAGCGCGTCAGCTCGGTAAGGAAGTCCTGCTTCTCGAGGCGGCACCGGTGCCGCTGCAGCGAGCGCTCGGACAGGATGTCGGCAAGATCTATGCCGACATCCACCGCCGGCACGGCGTCGACATCCGGACCGGCACGACGGTCAAGGAATGGCACACCGCTGAGCACGGTGTGGCCGCTGTCACGCTGTCGGATGGAAAGCGTGAGGACGTCGACCTAGTGCTGCTGGCGGTCGGCATCGATCCCAACCTCGAGCTCCCGAAGGCACTTGGTCTGCAGCACGATGGCGGCGGGGTCAACGTCGATGAATCGTTACGCGCGGCGCCTGATGTCTATGTCGGCGGCGACATCGCGTTCCACCGCCATCCCGTTCTCGAGCGCTCGATCCGCGTCGAGCACTGGGAAGTCGCCAAGGGCCACGGACGGGGTATCGCCGCGTGCATCACCGACGGCCCGACTCCCTACAAGAAGCTGCCGTATTTCTGGTCCGACCAGTACGACGTCAGCCTCGAGTACCGCGGGCACGCGTCGGGCGAGGACACCGCGGTGTGGCGAGGGGACCGCGAAGGTTTGAAGTTCACCGTCTTCTACGTCCGCGACGGCGTCGTCGAGGGAGTGCTCTCGATGAACGACAGCAAGACGAACGAGGCCGGAGGACGGCTGATCGAGAGCCGTGCGCGCGTGAAGCCGGCGGCGCTCGAAGACCAGGGCATCGACCTGTTGGAGCTGGTTCCTACGCCGAGCGCCTGAGAAGGCTCAGGCGACCGGCTGATTCTCCTCGGGAAGCAGCCAGGGCAGCGCCTCGGACATCGGGCGCAGCAGCGCCGCCTGCTCGTGTTTGCCTATCGAGCTGCCGGCCACGAGTCCGAGGGCGGCCATGAGTGCAGCGTCCTCGGCCTTGTGCCCGACATCTCCGTGCTCGGCTTTCCAGCTGATCAGCGCGCCGCCGGATTCGGTCAGCCCGAAGAGATTGCGCTGCACCTCGTCCCACGCCTCGCCGCGTCCCTGCTGCTCGATCGCGTGCACAGCGGCCTTCTCGGCCTTGTGGATCTCTTCGAGGCCGTGCAGCCGCGCGTGGCGATCCCACCCCTGCGCCGCTCGCTCCACGCCTGAAGGCGAGAGCACGCGGATGTCGTCGATCAGGCGCTGGATGGTCTTCTGGTGCTCGCGGAATCCGTAACCCTCGGCGTCGATGCTCACTTCGTTACAGGCTAACGCAACCAGGCCGGCACCCAGCCAAAACGTCCGAGCGCATAAGGTCCCGGGCCGGACACGATCACCTGCGCGTTGACGAGGACGGCGAGGTAGTAGAGCCAGCGGAAGCCGTTGTCGCTGACCGCGAAGGCGACCGTGAGCGCGAGGCCGGAGGCGAGAAGGAACCCGAGAATCGCGGCCCATCGCGACGCCAGCCCGAGGATCAGCAGGACGGCGACGAGGGTTTCCAGCACGGCGTCCCCGAGCGCGAACGGAAGCCAATTCGGCGCGATGACCGTTACGAGCAGCTCGTGAAGACCGGGAATCGGGTTCGCCTTCGCCATCGACTCCATCAGTGCGTGCATCCAACCGACGCCCTGCCACTTCTGGCTCGCGAAGTAGAGCCAGTACAGGCCGACCACGATCCGGAAAAGGCTCGGCCACCCCTCATTCATGAGAATTGAGGGCCACGATCAGCAGATTCTCCGACGGGTCCGGGGCGACGGCGACGGCGGCGGCGCCGGAAGCCCAGTGATGGACGGTCGAACCCTCGATCGCGAGCGTCTCGCGGTCACCGTGCGAGGCGACAAAGATCGTCGATCCCGACGCGACGACCTGGTCCGGGTCGCGCGGCCGGGCGAGGGTCGTGAATTTGCCGGCCACGACGTCGTAGGAGAACACGGCGCCGGGATCGCTGTCCTCCGACTCGCCCTCGCCCGCGATCAAAAGCGTGTCCGACGCACCAGGCGCGAGCCAGAACGGGTGCACAGGAATAGGCAGCGGCACCTGCTTGGAACCGTCCACGGTCATGAGCAGCGACCGGCGATAGTCGGCGGTCCACACCGTCGTGCCGACCAGCGCGATTCCAAACGCGCTGCCTGCAGCGACGGCGACGTCACCGTTGGTGTCGGTAGAGAGCGCGGCGGGGTGGCCCGGAGCTTTGTCGTACGCAAGGATCCGGCCCGTTGACGGCGCGAGCTCGGCGATCTCGCCGAGGTCGTAGAGGCTCGTGTAGAGGCGACCGAGATGCAGAAGCAGCCCGAACGGCGCGCCGCCGGTGTGCGACTTCCAGCGGATCTTGAGGTCGGGCAGGCCCACCGCGTAGACGTCACCCGGCGCGCTGTCAGCCACGTACGCGGTCCGGCCGTCGGCCGACTCGATCACGGCTACGGGGTCGCTGCCGACTGTGGCGCTCGACTGCACCGAGCCATCTCGAAGCGACAGCAGCACCAGGCCGGTCTGCGGATAGTGCGGGGCCGCGCTCTGCGCGCCACCGCACGCACCGAGCGCGAGCAGAAGAAAGGCGGCTACTTGAGCGCGCGTAAGACCGGGTCGGTGGCGAGCTGGAACGCTCGAGCCGCGGGCTGCATGTGCATTCGGTTGAGACGGTGCTGGATCGCGCCCTTGAGGATCGCCGCCCTTAGCTTGTGCTCCGAGAAGTCGGTGTTGAACAGCAGGCGGTTGTGACGGACCTTGTGCCACTCGCCGTGCATCCGCCGCTCCCGCACTCGGTCGTAGAACCCGGTGCCAGGTAGCGGGTACGCGATCGTGTAGCTCACGTAATCGAGAGGCAGGCTCGATGAGAAGTTGATGCTGCGGATCAACGAGTCCGTCGTCTCGCCGATGTAGCCGACCATGAAGAAGCCTGCGGCCTTGATCCCCGCGGCCACGCACGCCTCGACCGCCGCGCGCGCCTGGTCGGGCGTGATCCCCTTCTTCATCTCCTTGAGCACGCGCTCGTCGCCCGACTCGATGCCGAAGAAGATCCGCTTGCATCCGGCGCGATGCATCTGCTCGAACAGGGCCTGGTCGACGTGCGTCACGCGGCTGAGGCATTCCCACGTCAATGGAAGATGCGCCTCCTCGATGGCTTTTGCGAGCTCCATCGTGCGCTTGTAGTTGAGCGTGAAGAGGTCGTCGGACATCCAGATGTGGTCGTATCCGAGCTCTGCGATCTCGCGCATCTCGGCGACGACCGTCTCGACCGGACGCGCGCTGAACAGATCGCCGAACACCGACTTATGGCAGAAGTCACAACGAAAGGGACAGCCCCGAGTCGACATGAGTGGCGTGGTGGCGTCCTTCCAGTGCTTGCGCCAGTAATCGATGTACTGGTCGTTGGGAATGTCGCCGCGATACGGGAGCGGCAGGTCCGACATGTCCTTGGAGCGTTGGCGCGCGGTGCTCCTGATCACCTCACCGTCATGCTTGAAGACCAGGCCGGGTATGTCCTCCCAGCGGCGGTCGTCGAGGTGCTCCATGATCGAGACGATCGTCTCCTCGCCCTCACCCACGGCGACGAGGTCGAACTGGTCGACAAAGGTGTCCGGCTCGCCCGACGGATACGGCCCGCCGACGACCGTGAGCGCATTGCCGCGCACCTGCGCCGCTAGGGAAAGCGCCTCGTCCTGCATCGTGATCATGCAGTAGATGCCGATGACGCTCGGTTTGAGGCGATCGATCTCCTCGAGCACCTCGTGGCGCTCGAGAAACGTGTGATCGATGTGGCGGACCGAGTAGCCGGCGCGCCGCAGCGAGGCACTCAGGTACATGAGACCCAGCGACGGCATGATCCAGTGCCGGCCCTGCCGTGGAACGCGTTGCGGATAGACGAGCACGACGTCGGTCATCGCGCCTCCTGCATCGTGATGCGGTAATCGGCGCCGCTGAAGCTGCCGCCGAAGATGTAGTCGAGGCCGGCCCAGTTGAAGTCCGGCGGCGCGAGCTCGCGTCCCGCGTAGAGCGAAGCACCGGGGATGGCGGGAAGCGACCACTCGGTGTCGAGGGTGCTCGACCGCAGACGCGCCCATGGGCCGCTGACCCGCATCCAGTTCGGGAACTGCCGGCCCGTGAGCGTGCCCTGGTGGTCGGCGGCAAAATCGTCGAACGCCGCCGACTGTTCGTTGAGGATCGCGACGTGCGTGTATCCCGGCGCGAGCCACACCGTCCGAACGCTGACCGCTACGCCGGTGGCGTCGATGGTGTACGTCACGACGACCTCACCACGCGAGGCGATCGGCTCGAATCGATACGCGTGCGCGTTGTCGCCGCCGATCTCATCGAGCTGGAATGTGCGCTGCCATTCACCGGGCGCGATCTGAACGTCGACGGCCGTGCGGGAATAGACCCAGCCGTCGGGATACTGCACGATCGGCACGCCGAAGCCCATGCCCTCGCCGGTGGCCGCGGGCCCCAACGTGACGCCCTTGGCGAGCGGTCCGGTCTTGCCTTCGGCCACAGGTTCGCCGCTGAGCGCCGGCAGCAGGCGATAGACGTAGACCGGTTTGCCATCGGTCTCCTCGTACGTGTTCTGGTTACCCAGGGAAGAGAACGGCGCGCTCGCGCGCCCGCGCGTCAGGTCAGGGAAGACTCGCGTCGCGCGGTAGTAGCTGATGTCTTCGAGCGCGAGCGTCGTGACGTCGTGTGTGCGCAGCCAGGCAACCGCTTCGGTCTGGTCGCTGGGAAGCGAGCGCGAGCCGTCGATCTGCGATGGCGGTTTGCCGCTGTAGTACGCGACCACCGGCGAGTCGGTGAGAAGCGCGCCTGGACTGCCGTGGACGGCGCGCCCCGCGGCGATGAGACCGGAGTTGATATTGCCGAAGCTCGCGAAGACTGGAATGAACGCGACCGCAAGCATTGCCGTCGCGCCGATGGCGGCGAGGCGCACGACGCCGGAGTAACGATCGAGGGCCGCGGCGGCGAGCAGCGCGAGCGCAGGCAGAGCGGGATAGAGGTAGCGGTGGCTGCCGGTGTATACGCCGAGCGCGACGAGTCCGAAGACGGCGATGAGATACACGATCGCCGGCGCGTACACGAAGCGCCACGCCGCGATCGGTTGCCGCTTGAGGGCGAACACCGCGCCGATGGCGCCGAACACGAACAGCGGGAGCGCCGCCAGCCCGAACGTCGAGCCGAGCTCAAAGAGACGGGAGAGGCCACTGGCCGCGATGCTGCCGCGTGCCGTCGCGGACATCACCTCCAGAGTCCCCCGCGTGACGGAGTGACTCGCGGGGGCGAAGCCGAACTGCAGGAAGACGAGGGCGCCGACCGCGGGCAAGGCCCACGCAACCGCCGTGCGCGAGGGCGTCGTGGCGCGGGCTCGCACTCCTTCGATCACGATGAATGCGGCCGCCGCGGCGACGAAGATCCACGCCTTGGTCGACGTCACGACGGCGAGCGTCGCGACGAGCGCTGCAATCTTCAGGCGCCCGCGCACGGCCGCGAGCGCGGCGCCGCTGATCAGCGCGGTGACCATCGGCTCTACTACCGCCGATCCGGACGTGAAGAGGAACACCGGGTTGAGGACGAGCAGCGCGGTCGCGACGCGTGCCTGTCGCCGGTTCGGCGCGATCCCGTATACGCATCCGGCGGTGATCACGGCAAACAGCGCGCTCATCGTCTTCAGCGCCCCGAGCTGCCAGAGGCCGAAGACGTGGAGCACGGCCGCGGCGAGCACGTGGTATCCGGGCAGCCAGGTGTCCTCCATGCCGAACAGCGGGTCGGAAAGATGGCCCGTCGAAGCCAGGTTGGCAGCGAGCAGCCAGTGGCCGTAGCCGTCTTCGAATGGCTCGGGCATCTTTGTGGCGAGCAGCAGCAGCAGCGCCGACACGCCCAGCAGCGCACCCGCAGGCCAAGCCGCCTGCACGCGGGCGAGCGCGCGCCGGCCCATCCGTCGAAGGGTCAGCACCTCGAGGAGATCGACGGCGCTGAGCGCCGCGACGGCCGCAAAGCCGCAGCCGAACATCGCGGCGTAGACGGCGATGAGGACCTGCCCACGCGCGATCGCCACCGGCACCAGCGCGAACGAGGCGAGGCTCGCCGCCGCCTCCAGAAGGGCGCGAGGGTCGCCGACGAGGACGTACGCCTGGTCGCGCCACTCCTGTCCCTGGCGCACGATCCGGTACTTCGGCGTGCGCACGAACGCGCCCCCCGGGCGGACTGCACGGAAAAGCGAGATCAGCGTGTTGAGCGACATGCCCGCGCCAACGACCTGGCACAGCACCGCCGGGATGCCGGTCCACCATCGCCGCGCCCGGCGCGTCTGCGCGGCCATGAACCCGATCCACGGCGCGGTCCCGACGACGATCGCCACCGTGGAGGACGCGGCGATGAACCATGGCAGATGGATCGCGCTCGAACCGAAGGCCACCAGCACGATCGGATAGCACGCGAGCTGCACGAGCATGACCGGGCCCACGCCGTAGGCGAGCAGGTGGATCGCGGCCTGGAATTTGACCGAGGCCGCGAGATTGCTGCGCAGCACCGTCCCGAGCAACACGAAAGCGACCTGGAAGCTTCCGGTCGCCCAACGCGATTGCTGACGGCGAAATGCGTCGATCGACACCGGTAGCTCTTCGGGCACTACGAGGTCGTCGACGTATGCCGCCTTCCACCCGCGCAGCTGCGCGCGGTAGCTGAGGTCCAGGTCCTCGGTCAGTGTGCGCGCGCTCCATCCCCCGGCGTCCTCGATCGCGGCCCGCCGCCACACCCCCGCAGTTCCGGTGAAGTTGGTGAAGTAGCCGGCGGATGAACGCACCGCTTGTTCGACGAGGAAGTGGAAGTCGATCGCGATCGCCTGGAGCCGCGTGAACAGCGAGTACGTCTCATCGATGTGGCCCCAGCGCGCCTGCGCAAAAGCGACCTTCGGATCGTCGAATCGACCCATGATCCGGCGCAGGAAGTCACGGGGCGGCGCGAAGTCGGCGTCGAAGATCGCGATGAACGGCGCGGCGGTGTTCTCCAGGCCGTGAGCGAGCGCGCCGGCCTTGAACCCCTCGCGCGAGCTTCGGCGGATCTGCTGGATGTCGAGGCCTTTGCGCCGCCAGTGACGCACGCGGCGCGCGACGATCGATGTCGTCTCGTCGTCCGAGTCGTCGAGCACCTGCACCTCGATGCCGTCGCTCGGCCAGTCCATCGCGCAGACCGCGTCGATCACACGCTCGACGATGTAGCGCTCGTTGAAGATCGGGATCTGCACACACACGCGTGCCGCCAGCTCGTCCAGGCCCTCGGGTGGCGCGGCAAAACCGATGCAGGGGCGGCGCAGTGCGCGCACCGTCAGGTACAGAAGGTTGATCCCGAAGACGAAGAGCAACGTGCTGGTGGTCGCGAGGATCGCGATCGAAAGGCCGCGTATCAACTTGCGTCGAACAAGGTGTAGGGCCGCATCGTCGCGCGCACGAACGCGACGCGAGCGAGCGCGTCAGGGCGGTTGCGACGCGTCCACTGCATGTAGCGCCATGCGGCGCTGCCGAGCCACTCGGCGGGAATGTCCAGAGCAGTTGGATAAAGGAAGGACGGTGCACGCTTCGGGCAATCGACGAGCACGCGCGGTTGCTTTTGCGCGATCTGCGGGAAGTGCTCGAGCAGAGGCTGGTTGGCGTCGAGCAGTTCGTGCACCGCATACATTCCGAACACCGGCTCGGACACGAGCAGCTCGAACGCCATGTCTTCGTCCTGACGCTCGAGCGGCAGACACTGCGAGCGGTCGAGGATCAGGTTGGCGGTCATCAAGCGCGGCGCGATTGGCCGGCGTGTGAGGTCGTCGACCGGCTTCGAACGATGGCGCATCGCGTGCATCAGCCCAAGCATGTTCACGGCGACG
>DASSLJ010000030.1:0-5608 GCA_035689585.1 Candidatus Dormiibacterota bacterium | reverse complement strand
GGCAGCAGCACATAGCATCGGATCCCGAGCAGCACCAGCAACCCGACAAGGGCCGCGAGCACGTCGAGCACGACCTGCCCGGCGCCGGCGTGGAAGACGACGATCAGTCCGGCTTCGGTGACGACGCCCAGCCCCAGGATCGGCATGAAGATGCGGTCGTGCACCGCCATGAAGAACTGCACGAGCAGGTTGTCGAGCGAAAGTGCAAGGCCGATCAGGCCGACCGGAAAGACGAGCGGGATGGCGTCGCGAAAGCTCGGTCCGAACAGGACGTTGACGACAAGGCCCGGAACCACGGCAAACACCAGCAGCGCGCATGCCCCGAGCGCGGTCAGGATCCCCGCCGAATAAAGAAGAATCCGTCCGGGATGCTCCTCCTTCGCCACGGCTTCGACCACGCGGGGGAAGAGCACCTGGCTGACGCTCAAGGTCAGGAAGTAAAGGATCGTGCCGATCTTGTTGAGCCCGCCGTAGATGCCGGCGTCATGGTCGCTGAGATAGTGCTTGGCCAGGATGACGTCCTGGTTGTAGAGGATCAGCACGCCGATGATCCCGACCGAGGCGGTCATCGAGAAGTTGGCCATAACGCGCAGGCGCACGCGCTGCGGCATGCGTCGAAAGTGGTCGCGCAGCGAATAGAGGCCGAGGCAGAAAACGAACGCGAGGCCGACGAACACGGCCGCCATCGCGCCGGAGACCGCGTAGCCGGCCTTCAAAAGAACGAAGACGACGATTGTTCGCACCACAAGCTCGAGCGAGAGGTTGAGCGAGAGTGACGTGAATCGCTGGAGGCCCTGCAGGATCCCGCGCGGGATCGCAACCTGCCAGATCAGCGCAATCGAAAACCCCAGCACCAGGATGGGGATGCTCGACCCCACGTGTCCGTAGCTCGCGATCGGGCGCGCGAACAGGGTCGTGAGCAGGATGAGGAACAGGCACGGAATCGCGATCAGACGGACCGTGCGGCCGAAAAGCGATCGGACTCCAGGATCACCTCGCGCGCTCAGCATCGCCGTGTATCGCGCGAGGACGACGATGAGGATCAGTGCGGGCCCTGTGCCGACGGCGTAGACGGCGATGAGGAACGCGACCTCGCTGTAGACCTCTGGGCCGAGCACCCGTCCGGCGATGGCGTGGTACACAAATCCGCCGACGCCGGCCACCAGGCCACCGAAGAAGAGGATCAGGTTCTGGCGGAACAGCTGATTTCGCTGGACCTGGGCCAGCAGCCGGCCGAGATCCAGTCGCCGCACGAAGAATGGATTCTAGAGGCGCGGCCAAAGACCGGCGACTGGTCTTTTGGCTGAGCCTTTAGGGTTCCGTTCGGGATAATTCTTGGCCGATGCCCGATCCCAGCAAGCCGCTCGTCACGGCGCTCGTCGTGAGCCGCAACTCGAAGGACGAGCTGCTGCGGTGCCTCAATGCGTTTTTCGCGAGCGCCGACGTGCCGGTCGACGCCGTGGTCGTAGACAACGATTCCTCCGACGGATCACCGGCCGCCGTCACGGACGAATTCCCTGGTGCGACCGTGCTCGTCCAGTCGAAGAACCTCGGCTACGGCCGTGCCGCCAACGTCGGGTTGGAGCGCTGCCAGGGCCGCTTCATCCTGCTGCTCAGCCCTGAGGTGACCGTCGACGCGCAGTGCGTGGGGAGGCTCGCCGACCTGCTGCTGACCCGTCCTGACGCGGGCGGAGTCGGCCCACGACTCACGCTGCCCAGCGGCCGGCTCGACCCCGACGCCCGGCGCGCGTTTCCGATCCCGAGCACGCTGTTCTATCAAACCGTCGGGCTGAGCAAGCTCTTTCCCAAGAGCGCGCGATTCGGCAGGCACAACATGGGCCACGTCAGCGAGTCCGAGGTGCATGAGATGGACGCCGGAAGTGCTTCGTGCCTGATGCTGCGCCGCTCGGCACTCGATCGCGTGGGATTCTTCGACCCGCGGTACTTCATGTATGGCGAGGACCTCGACCTGTGCTACCGGTTGAAGCTCGGTGGGTGGAAGATCTTCTATCTCCCGACGCCGAGCGCCCGCCATGACGTCAAGCCCGCCCCGCCCGAACGCCGGCGGCAGATGTCGCTCGAACGTCACCGCGCGATGTGGACGTACCACTTCAAGCATCACTCCGAGGATCAGTCGGCGTTCGCCAACGGCCTCGTCTGGGCGCAGATCTGGGGGCGCTACGTCGCCGAGCAGGTGCGCAACACCGTCGGCGGGCGTCGCGAGGCGACCTAAGGCCAGCCATGTATCACCAGATCGCCCGGAACAAGCGCAACAGCATCGTTGTCGTGGTCGGCTTCCTGCTCGTGTGGCTCGCGGCCGGCGCCATCGTCGGCCTGGTCGCTTCAGGCACCAGCGGTGTGCTGCCTGGCGCGATCGTCCTCGGCATCCTCGGTATCTGCGCTGCGCTGTACGCGTACTACTTCGGGTCGGCCACGGTGCTTGCGGCCGTAGGCGCGCAGGAGGCCAATCCGCAGCAGTTCCAGCAGCTCTACAACATCGTCCAGGCGCTCGCGATCGGTGACGGTCTGCCGATGCCGAAGGTCTACGTCATGAACGATCCGAGCCCGAACGCATTTGCCACCGGTCGCGACCCCAACCACGCGGCGGTCACCGTCACCACCGGCTTGCTGCAGACCATGAACCGCGAGGAGCTCGAAGGCGTGCTGGCGCACGAGATGAGCCACATCAAGAACTTCGACGTCCGTCTGCTGCTCGTCGTGACCACGATGATCGGCATGGCCGCGCTGATTTCGAGCGTGTTCTGGAACAGCATCGGCCGCGTACGTCTCGGAGGCGGCCGCAACAGCGGGCAGGCGATGCTCGTCATATTCGCGATCGGCGCGCTGTTCACGCTCATCGCGGTCCTGGTCGGACCGTTGATGCAGCTCGCGCTGTCACGCCAGCGCGAGTCGCTGGCCGACGTCAGCGGCGTCGAGCTCACACGCAACCCGCAGGGCTTGATCTCCGCGCTGGAGAAGCTCGACCAGAACACGCGCCCGCCCGCGCGTTTCAACCACGCCGTCGCGGCGATGATGATCGACAACCCCGAAGAGCACCACGGCAGCTTCTTCAGCAAGCTGTTCGACACGCACCCGCCGATTGCCGAGCGGATCGCCGCGCTGCAGAGGATCGCAAGCGTCCAGCAGACCTGACGTCTTAACCCCGGTATTGGCGGCGGCCCTTCATGTGCGTCGCACCGAGCTGCGCCGCACGCTGCAGGTCGCCGGCTTCGCAATCGTCATCGGCTGGGCGCTTTACACCGCGTTCAGCGGAGCGCAGTCGATCTTCCTGAACAAGGCCGGCCCGCATGCGTATCCGCTGTTCTTCATCGTGCTGGCGCTCAGCGTCTGGCCGATGGCGGCGCTGCAGGGAGCCTTGACGCGCCGTTTCGGGGTCGGTCGCGCATTTCGGATCGTGCTTGGCGGCAACGTGCTGGCGGCGCTTGCGACGTTCACCGCCTACGTCATCGATGAAAACGCCCTCGTGGCCTTCGTGGCGTACGTCGTGTACTCCGTGGCTTTTGAGCTGGTGATGCTCAATTTCTGGAGCTTCGCCACACAGCACTTCAACTTGTTGGAAGGCAAGCGAATATTCCCGGTGATCGCGGCGGGATCCAGCGTCGGTTACATCCTCTCCGGCGTCACGACAACTCTTGTGGCCGTGTTCGCAACCGAGCCGCTGATGTTCGTTTGGGCCTTCGGCTCGGTGGCCGCGATCGTGATGTCGATCAGCCTGGAGCGCACTCTGTTCCGGCCGGCTTTCATCGACGACGCCGACCAGCTCCTCGTCGAGCACGACGTCGAGCGAAAGCAGCGTGGCGCGATCGCCGTCATGCGCCGAGCGATCGAGCACGTGACCGGCAGCCGGCTGGTGTTGACGCTTGTCCTGCTCGCGCTCGTGCTGCAGGTCGCGAGCCGTGTCGGCGACTACCTGGTCGCGGTCATGTTCGTCTCCGCGACGCACAACAATCTGCAGGCGCTGACGATCCTCATCGGCAATGCATGGCTCGCGAGTTACGTCGTGCAGCTCGTCGTCAGCCTGGTCATCACTCCGTGGGTCCTGCAGCGGCTCGGCGTCAAGAATGCAATCCTCGTCCTGCCGGTTTTCACGCTGATCGGATTCGCGGCGGTGGCGCTGAATCCGGTGCTCGCGACCGCGCTGTTTCTGTTCATCGTCCGCAACGGCCTGCAGACGGGTCTTGACGACCCGTCGCAGAACGTCCTCGGCGGGGCGCTGCCCGCCCAGGTCGTGCCGAAGCTGCGCTTCCTGCTCGACAACCTCGTGCTGCCGGTGTCCGCGGTGATCACGGGCGCGGGCCTGCTCGTCGTGCAGCGAGCTGGAGTCATCAGCGTCGAGCTGCTGGCGGTTCTCGGAATCGCCACCGGGGCCGTTTTCGCGATTGCAGCGTGGCGTGTCCGCGCGCAGTACCTCGACGCCATCTATGCGCGTTTGCGTGCCCACGCGTTGAACCTCAGCGACTTCCAGCAAGCCATCGGCCGGCCGACGCCGGCCGAGGTCGTGGAGCTCCAGGCCTACGTTCGCGGAACGGATGACAAGGCGCGCGAGTTTGCAGCGGCGGCCCTGGCCAAGGCGGCGCCCGACGTTTTCACGGCGATGCTTCCCGAGATGCTCGACTCGGACGACGCGGTCGTACGCCGCCTCGCCTATCAGATGTCACCTCCCGACGCCATCGCGCTCGAGCAGCTCGAGGCGGCCCGAGCGGACGGCGACGGCGCAGTGCGCGCCGCGGCCGCGGTCGCCGGACTTGTGCGGCACGAAACATGGACTGGATCCGAAGAGGTGCTGCGCGAGCTCGCGGAGTCGAATGACCCTTCTGATCGTGTCGCGGCGGCGTGGGCGGCTGCGTTCACCGGCGACGAGCCACGCATTGCCGCGGCCATGGGCGATCCCGATCCGCGAGTGCGGCGTGAAGGACTTCGCAGCTTCGCACGGATGAAAGGACGGGTCGGCGCCGCGGCCGCTCCGCTGCTCGACTGCATGCGCGATGAGGACGTCGAAGTGCGCCGCGAGGCGCTGCGGCAGGCGATCCGCTGGTCGCCGCCGGAGGATCTGCGGCAGTCGTTCGCCGAGTCTCTTGCCGAGGGTCTGGCGAGCGGTGACCGCGATGTCCGGCGGCTCGCCGCGGAGGCGATGGCGGCACAGGCGCCGGAGGCGTTGACCCTGGCGCTGCCGCTGCTGCTTGTGCGCGACGAGACGGCGGCCGCTGCGGTCGAGGCGCTCATGCGCAGCGGCCAACCCCAGCTTTACGAGCACGCGCGGGCGCACCTCGAGTCTCAGCTCGCGAGCGCCGTCCATCTCGCACGGCTGTCGGCGCGCGCCGGCGACCAGTACCCGCTGCTTCGGATCGGTCTGGACGACTACGTCAACATGGCTGCGCAGTCCTGCATGGCCGCGATGCGCGCCCTTCACGGCAAGAGGGGGTTTGCGACGGTCGAGAGGGGTCTTGTGTCCATTCACGCGCAAACGCGGATGGAGGCGCTGGAAACGTTGTTAAACTTCGGCCCGCGTTGGCTTGCCGTGCCGCTGGCGCGGCTTCTCGAACCGGAATCTTTCGACCCTCTTCTCGCCCGGCCGTTGACTGCCACC
>DASSLJ010000029.1:0-4745 GCA_035689585.1 Candidatus Dormiibacterota bacterium | reverse complement strand
TACAAATACGACCCCAGCACGGGGCAGACTTCCGGACCTGACCGGCGCGAATTCGCGCGGGCGGAACAGTTCGCGTCGGTGGTCGATTGGACGTCGATCCCAGGCAACGTCGTGGCCGACGCCCGCTGGTATGACACATTCGGATCGATCGAAGGAGCCGTTGGCCCGGCGACGGCAGCCAGCCTCGTCGACAACAAGGTCGTGCCGGTGAAAGTGCCGCCGAGCTACCGCTTCGTGCTGCCTGGGCGGTACCAGTTCGTGGTCGAGCGATACCAGGGCGGAGTGCCGGTCGAGGTGCTGGCACGCCGTTTTGTCGTGGTGGACCGCACATGATCGCCGCCGACCCCGAGTCGAAGCTTCGCCCCGGCCGCTACGGCCTCGCGATCGCGATCGTCGCGGCGGTGGTCGTGGCACTGATCGCGAGCTCCATCCTCAATTACGTCTACCTCGACACGATCCCGGCGCGCGCGTCCCTCTATGGATTGCTCGCCGTCGCGTCGATCACGCTCGGCACCTTTGTTCTCGTGCGCGCGTTCGAGCGCGATCCAGCGACACGGCGCAAGCACCTCATCCGCGCCGCAGTTCTCATCGGCCTCGGCGTGCTGCTGTGGCTTCTGGTGATCGACGTCTTTCTCTACACGCAGTCGGCAGGTCCTGGCGTGGCGATCGTCTGCACTCTCGCGTGCATCCCGACGACCGCGTTCGGCCTGTTCGTCGTGCGGCGCATGGATCGCAACCACAAAGAGCCGTGGCGGCTGGTACTGGTCGCCGCGGCGTGGGGCGCGATCGTCGCGACGAGCCTTGTCGTGTGGGGCGAGACGATCTGGGAACAGTCGGCGCAGCACGCGCTCGTGCCGGGACCGGGCCTCGACACGTCGCTTGCATACATGGCCGGGATCCTCGAAGAGCTCGCGAAAGGAACCGCGGTCCTACTTCTGTTTCTGATCATGCGCAACGAGTTCGACGACGTCGTCGACGGCATCGTTTACGGCGCGGCGGTCGGCCTCGGTTTCAACTTCCTCGAGTCGATCAGCTACATGACCAACGTCTATTCGATCTTCAACGCCGAAGGATTCGGCGCGGCCGCAGCGACCATCCAGTGGTATGGGCGGCAGGTGCTGGGGCTGTTCTTCGGTCATGCGACCTACACCGCGTACATTGGCGCCGGCGTCGGCATCGCGCGACAGCTCCCACATAGAGGACAGAAGCTCCTCGCGATCGTCAGCGGTTTCATCATCGCGATCGCGGGACATTTCATGTGGGACGCGTGGGCCACGTTCTTTCCGGTCGACAACACGCTGTTCGGACTGGTGGAGATCCACCTCCGCACCTTGATCATGAACGGGCCTTTCACCGCCGGCCTGATCGCGCTGCTCATCTTCGGCGTCCGCTTCGAAGGCCAAAACCTCGTCGACCAGATGCGCAAAGAGGCGGCCACCGGAAAGGGCGCGATCCTTCCCGAGGAGGTGGCGATCCTGTCGCATCCGTGGCGTCGGTTGCGTACGAGGATGAATGCCTTCAGCCGGGCGGGATTCAGTGGCTACCTGAAGGTCTCGAGGCTGCAGACCGCGCAGCTCGACCTCGCGATGGAGCGATGGCACCGCGAGCGCAAGGAGATCGACACGCCGCTCGAGGCGGAGCAGCAGCTGCGCCAGCGCGTGATGGACCTGCGCCACTGGGTGGCGGCCTAAGCCGGGAGGCGACCTCCGAGCATCCGAGCGACGGCGAGCGTCACCAGCGCGGCGGCCGAGCCCCACGTGATCGCAGACACCACCGGGTCGCTGAAGTCGGTTCCGCTCAACACGGCGTGCAAAAAGACGAGCGCAAAGGCGCCGTAGGCAAGGCGGTGGATCCACAGCCAGACGTCCTTGCGCATGTGGCGCTTGAAATAGGCCGTGACGCCGACGAGCAGCAGCACGTCGAGCGACAGCGCGCCCAAGCCGATGCCGAGCGAACCGTAACTCGAGTGAAAGGGGACGAAGACATCCAGCCACGCGATACGTGCGGTGCTGTCTAGAAGTAGCGAGCCGACGTGAATCAGCGCGAGCGGGATCCACAGCACGATCGTGTACTCGTGCAGCGAGCGGACGACGCGGTTGCTGCCGAGCCAATCGAACACGGCAGTGCGAAGCGCGATCCCGGTGACGAGCGCGATCGCAAGCGCCGCGTAAGAGCTGAGGCCCGCAACGCGGGCTAGCACCCAGAAGAACTGGTCGGTGGTCACCGGCCCAACCACCAGGCGAGCGCATTGCCGGCACAGTAGGCGGGCGCCAAGGCCGGTCCGAGGAGCAGCGCCGTCTTGGCGACCACCTCGGCTTCGAACGCCGTCGAGGTGACGACGGAAACCTCGCTCAGTCCGGTCTGCGCAGGAAGCCCCGTGCGCGGATCGATGAGGTGATGAACATCTCCCCAGCGGCGCTTGCGCGTGCTGCTCGTCGCAGCCGCCTGATCGCGCAGCAGCAAGGTCGTGCCCGCGACCTCGACGGGCCACTCGCCGATCGTGCGCAGGTCGCCGCCGAGATTGACCAGGCAATCGGCACCGAGCATCTCTGCGAGGCGATCGGCCATCCAGCCCTTGGCGATGCCGCCGAGGTCGATGCCACACATCGCTCGCGCCTCACCTTGCCGCACCTCGAGCACCACGGGCAGCGGAGGCAAAGGCCCCGCCCGATCGAGCGTCGCGACACCAGCGCCTTGCGCCAGCGGACGCGTGTAGCCGATCGCGGTCATCGCGGGCAGCACAGCCGCGTTGACAAGGCCGCCGCTCATCGCGTAGGCGTCGAGCGACGCCCGCAGCACGGACTCGAGCTCAGCGCTGACCTTTCGCCATTCACCGACGTGCCCGTTGAGCTGCGAGAGCTCGCTGTCCGGCGCGAACCTCGTCAGACGCTCTGCAGTGCGCCGGACCCAGAGCTCGGCTGCGGCGAGGTCGGCGTCGCGTGCGAAAAGGCTGCACGTCGTTCCCATCGCGTCGAAGTGACGCGAGCGCACGTCACGACGCATAGGTCGACGTGATCGGCGTTTCCGACGTCGTCTGCACGGCGGGGGCAACGGTCAGCACCGTCGGCTGGAGAGGCGCCGACGGATTCTTCAGATGCGCGGTCACGAAGACGGCAGACGCCGCCGTCGCGCCGATGGTCAGCGCCGTCGCCACGGCCTTGAGAAGGAGGGACCGCATGGCGTCAGACCGCGACCGGCGCTTTGAGGAATGGAACGCGATCGAACGTCGACCCGAGGATCTTGCTCGCGTCTGCACCCAGGTGCCCACTCAAAATCTCCTGATAGATCGATCGAAAATCGACCGAGTACTTGAGGTTGCCGGTGCCGTCGAGGTCGGTGAGGCTCGGCTCGCCCCCATAGAGGCCGCCAGTGACCGGGTCGCCGATCAACAGCAACGGCGCGGCCGCGCCGTGGTCCGTCCCGCCGCTTGCGTTTTCGCGCGGACGGCGGCCGAACTCCGACCAGGTCGCGATCAACACTTTCTGTGCCATGTTGTGCGCGGAAAGGTCCTGGTAGAACGCCGACACCGCGGAGTCGAGGTAGCCCATCAGGTCGTCGTGGCGGTTGAGCTCTGTGTAGTGGGTGTCGAAGCCGCCGAGCGTGACGTGCAGCAGCTTGACTCCGGTGCCGGTCACGATCAGCTCGGCCGCCAGCTGCAGCGCCGCCGCAAGCTGGTTCTTCGACGAGTAGACGAGCTTGACGTTGTCGGTGTAGTTCGCCATCGGTTGATAGGCCGCCGCCGACGTGCGCAGCGTCGCCATCGTTTCGGTTGCGGTCGCGATGGCGGTGTCGAACAGCGCGCCATAGATCCCGGGCGTGCCTTTGTACAGCGCGCCGACTGCGGCTTCGACCTCCGTGCCGCCGGTGAAGCCGAATTTCTTCTGGTCCTGGATCACGGTCAACGTGGCCTGCAGGTCGCGCAGCGCACCGGGCGCGTCGGTCGCGCCGCACGCGCAGCCGGTGAGCGGGTGCCCGTTCGAGTCGTAGTTGGTCGCGAGCGTGCGTCCCAGCCAGCCGTCGACCTGCCGGCGCGTCGGATCGCCGGTCTCCCAGATGCGGATCGATTCGAAGTGCGAGAACGTCGGATTCGGATAGCCGACTCCCTGCACGATCGCGACCTTGCCCTTGTCCCACAGCGACTTCATTCCGGTCAGGTTGTGATTCAGGCCGTACTGGTTGTTGAGGGGCAGCGCCTGCGACACCATCGGACCCGCGAGGCGCGGCCGCAGGTCATGGAGCGTCGGGTCGGCGAGCGGCACCAGCGTGCGCAAGCCGTCGTTGCCGCCGGCCAGCTGAATCATCACGAGGATGTTGTCGTTGGCTACGCCCTCCTTCTTGGCCGCGTACACGGCGCGCGCGAAGGCGTCGGGAACCGCCGCATAGCCTGCGGCGAGGCCGGACGCACCGGCTCCAAACACGAGTCCCGCTTTCAAAAAGTCGCGGCGCTTGAGCTGGTTGATGCCGGTCTCTTTGGTCATCTTTCGTGCACCTACTTGAGCTGGAATTCCGGAGACGCGAGCGTGATGAACCAGCGCGCGCGATCGTCGGTCGCCTGGTCGAGGAACGTCGACGTCTGCTTGCTGAGCACGCCGTCGAGGTGGTCGTGCACGCCGTCGGAGGCTTTCGGCAGCGAGCCTTTGACCAGCGTGAGCGCGGACGTCACGAAGTTGACACGCTCGACCACCGTGTTGGATGAGATCCACGAGTCGTTGTTGGGCCAGCCGTTGACGTCCGGTGGATCGAAC
>DASSLJ010000028.1:0-4153 GCA_035689585.1 Candidatus Dormiibacterota bacterium | reverse complement strand
GAAAGTCGAGCTGGCGGCGGAAGCTTCCAAGGCCGCCCAGACGACATATGACCTCAACCAACGGATCATCTCCGCCGGCACCACGGTGTACGGCGTGACGACCGGCGTGGGTGATTCGGTCGGTCGCAAAGTCGCGGCCAGCGGAGCCAACGAGCTGCAGGAGTCGCTCATCCGGCTCAACGGATGCGGCACGGGGCCGGATCTTCCCGAGGACCAGTCGCGCGCCGTCGTCCTCGCCCGCGCCAACTGCCTCGCGCGGGGCAGTTCTGCGGTCCGCCCCGTGATCCCCGAGATGATGCTCGAGATGCTGAACCTCGGGTTCACGCCCGTCATCCCCGAGCAGGGATCGATCGGGGCAAGCGGCGATCTGGTCCCGAGCTCGTACATCGGAGCGGTGCTCATGGGCGAGCGCGAGGTCACGCGGAACGGAACGCGCACCCCAGCCGCCGAGGTGTGGCGCGAAGCCGGCCGCGAACCTGTGCGCCTTCACGCCAAAGAGGGCCTGGCGATCCTCAACGGCACCTGCTTCATGACCGGCATAGCGGCGCTCACGATTCTCGACGCCGAGCGACTCGCCGACGCGTGCGATGCGTGCACGGCGATGACCTGCGAAGGGCTGACCGGCATCACCGGTCCCTTCCATCCGTTTCTGCATTCCGTCAAGCCGCATCCAGGTCAGGCCCGGTCGGCCGAACGCATCCTCCATCTGCTGCGCGGGAGCAAGCTCGTCACCGACTACGACGACGCGGTCGCGTCAGGCCGGCGCGTCCAGGACAACTATTCGCTGCGATGCGCGCCCCAGTGCAACGGCGCGCTTCGGGACACGATTGCATGGGCCAGGCAATGGATTGAACGCGAGCTGAACTCGGCCAACGACAATCCGCTGTACGACGCTTCCGACGGCCGCGTTCACAGCGGCGGAAATTTCTCCGGCTTTCACGTCGCGCTCGCGATGGACGCCCTGAAGATGGCAGTGGCGAGCATCGCCGACCTGGTGGATCGTCAGTTCGAGCTGCTCGTCGACGAGAAGTTCTCGTCGGGCCTCCCTGCCAACCTTTCGCCGAGCGTGGATGGCACGCAGCACGGCTTCAAGAGCCCGCAGATCGCGCTCTCGTCGCTGGCGGCCGAGGCGCTAGCCCGCTGCATGCCGATGAGCGCGTTCAGCCGTTCCACGGAAGCGCACAACCAGGACAAGGTTTCAATGGGCGCGGCCGCGGCGCGCGCCGCACGCGACGTGGTCGAGATCACGCAACGATGTGTCGCCATGCATCTCCTCGGCGCAGCGCAGGCTGCCGACCTGCGCGGCGCTGATGCGCTCGGCGCGGGCACCTCTGTGATTCATCGACGGATTCGCGAGGTTTCCGCTTTCGTCGATCGCGACCGACCTCTGCAGCAGGACATCCTTGCCGTCGCGGACCTGATTCGCACCGGGAAGCTTCTCGCCGGCCTGTGATCGAGGTCCTCGAGCGCGCCGCGCACGAGCATGGTTCGGTCCGCGCGGTGATCGCAGGCGATGGCACAGCGACGTACGGCGAGCTCTTCGAGAGCCTCCATCCCGCGGGCGAGCGCCAGCACATCGCGCTGCCGAACGGTCGCGCGTGGCTCACGGCGTTCTGGAGCGCGATGGCCGGCGGCGCGGCCGTCCTGCCCCTCAACCCTCACGGCAAGCCGGACGAAGTCGATTACGTCAAGAGCGATTTCTACGCGGGCACGATCGACGAGCCGGACGTCAGGGTGGTGCAGTACACCGCGGGCACGACCGGCCGGCCGAAGGGCGCGATGCTGACCGGCGAAGGGCTGCTGACCGTCGCGCGTGGCCATGCGAAGTCCTGGCGGCTGAATCCAGGCGATGTCGTGTTCATTCCGAACCCTATGACGCACATCATGGGTTTGGTCCTCGGCGTGTTGATGCCGGCGGTTAGCGGCGCCACGGTGCTGACGATGGAGCGCTTCGAACCGGGCGCCGCGCTCGAGCTTATCGAGCGGCACCGGCCCGTCGCCATGGCGGGGACGCCGACCCACTACCACATGCTCATCGAGCATCCAGACCTGGCGAAGCGCCATGTCTCGAGTCTGCGATTCGGGCTCGCGGGCGGTGCCGCGTCCACGCCCGAGGCGGTGATGAGGGTCATGGACAGGCTCGGTCTCGAGGCCCTGCTCAACGGTTACGGCATGTCCGAAGCCTCGGGAAGCATCAGCCGGACGGAGATCGGCGACCCGGTCGAGGCGCACGCGCGGACGGCGGGACGGCCGATGCCGTGGCTCGAGATTCGACTGCGCGACGGCCAGCTCGACATACGCGGGAGGCCGGTCTGCCGCGCGTACCACCGTCAATCGCGGCCCGCCGTCGACGCGGACGGTTGGTTTGCGACCGGCGACCTGTTCGACCTCGATCCGGATGGCCGCCTCGTCTTTCGCGGACGGTTGGTGGATGTCATCAACGTCGGCGGCTTCAACGTCTACCCGGCCGAGGTGGAACGCGTCTTGGTGGAGCATCCCGCGGTGCTCCAGGCCGCGGTCGTGGGGATCCCTGACGTCAGGCTCGGGTCTGTGCCGGTCGCATTTGTGAAGGCGCGTCCGGATGCGAAGCTCGATGAGCACTCGCTCGCCGGCCACTGCGATGAGCGCCTGTCGAGCTACAAGGTCCCGAAAGAGTTTCGCGTGATCGACGCCTTGCCGATGAACGGCGCCGGGAAGGTCGAGAAGTACAAGCTCCGAGAGCTGGCGACGCGATGAAACTGCCTGAAGGCATTCGCGCGATCGACGTGCACGTGCATCCCAACCACGACGAGGCGATCCGCTCGGGCGGCGAATACCTCGAGTGGGCCAAGCGGCATTTCAAAGACGCGAGTCCGGACGCGATACCGATCGACGACACCGCCGCGATGTATCGCGAGCACCACATGATGGCGGTGCTCCTCGGCAAGGATGCGCGGACCAACACGAAGCTCCCCTCGATACCCAACGACACCATCGCGGCTGCGGTGCGTGATCATCCCGACGTCTTCTTGGGATTCGGCTCGGTCGACCCGCATCAAGACGTTGGGTGGTGCGTCGAAGAGATCCGGCGATGCCATGAGCTCGGCCTGATCGGGCTGAAGTTTCAGCAGGCGGTGCAGGGATTTTCGCCGAACGAGGAGAGGTACTACCCGCTCTATCAGGCCGCCAGCGACCTGGGGATGGTGTGCCTCTTCCACATGGGGACGACCGGCATCGGCGCCGGAGCTCCTGGTGGAATGGGCCTGCGGCTCGAGTACTGCAGGCCGATCCTGATCGACCGCGTCGCGGCCGACTTTCCAACCCTGACGATGATCGGTGCGCATCCTGGCTGGCCGTGGACCGATGAGCTGCTCGCCATCGCGGTGCACAAAGGCAATGTCTTCATCGATCTCAGCGGCTGGGCGCCAAAGTACTTTCCGCCGTCCCTGGTCCAGTACGCGCGCACGCTGCTGCAGGACAAAGTGCTGTTCGGCACCGACTGGCCGCTCCTGACGGTGGAGCGATGGGAGAGCGAATTCGCGGCTTTGAACTTTCCACCGACGGTTGTCGAAAAGATCATGTTGAAGAACGCTGCGCGCGCGTTTGGGATCGAACTCTCATAACCTTGAAACATGGGAGAAGCACCGTGTTTCGCTCATCTGCTGGACGATCGGGGCGAGATTCCCGACGCGCCGCGGATTCGTATCGAGCGCGTTTATGACCTCGCTGACAAGGACCACGGGGAAGCCCGCGTTCTCGTCGATCGCGTCTGGCCTCGAGGCATCAGGAAGGATTCTCTGAACCTCGATCGCTGGGTGAAGGACATCGCCCCGTCACAGACGCTGCGTCGCTGGTTTGCTCACGACCCGAAGAAGTGGTCCGACTTCCAGTACCGCTACCGCATCGAGCTCGCCGGCAAGGCGGCCGCGCTGAGGGAGCTCGCCCAGATCGCGCGGGACCGGCCACTCGTCCTCCTGTACAGCGCACGCGACAAGGAGCACAACCAGGCGGTCGTGCTCAAGGACGTTCTCGAGGAAGGCATCCGGAACTCCTAGGAGATCGCCCGCGCCAGCAGGAATGCAGCGGAGGCGGCCAGTCCTCCGATCACCACGGTCTGCGCCGCGCTGGCCAGAGGGTTGGCGCCGGTGAATCGACCCTTCACAAAACCAAAGAT
>DASSLJ010000027.1:0-7523 GCA_035689585.1 Candidatus Dormiibacterota bacterium | reverse complement strand
TCGGGATCATCATGGACGGCAATGGCCGCTGGGCCCGCCGTCAGGGCCGGCCGGCAAGCTTCGGCCATCGCGCCGGCGTGCGCGCCATCAAGCGTGTGCTCCAGGCGTGTGAGGACTTCGGGGTCCACGCGCTCTCGATCTACGCGTTCTCGACCGAGAACTGGGCGCGGCCTCGGGCTGAGGTCCGCGCGCTCATGCGCCTTTTCCACGAAAGCATGCTCCGCGAGATCGACGAGATGGACAGGCGAGGCGTTCGCATCCTGTTCAGCGGCCGGCGGGACGAGCTGTCCACCGTGATGAATCGCCGCATCACCGAGGCGATGGAGAGAACGCGGCACAACTCCAACGGCGTACTCAATGTCTGCCTCAACTACGGAGGTCGGGCGGAGATCGTCGACGCGGTGAAGAGTCTGATCAAAGACCACATCACCGACGTCGACGAGGAAGCGATCTCAGCGCGCATGTACCAGCCGCAGCTGCCAGACCCTGACCTGATCATCCGGACGGCCGGCGAGCATCGCGTCAGCAACTTCCTGCTCTGGGAGGCCGCATACGCGGAGATGTACGTGACCGAGACGCTGTGGCCGGACTTCGGTGCGGGCGACCTCAAGATCGCGCTCGACGACTACGCCGGTCGAGTGCGGCGATTCGGTGCGCGTCCGGCGAGTGAAACGGTGCCTGCTTGACCACACGCAATGCTTCGCTGATGGGCAACTGGAAGCCGAGCCCGCTGATGGTCCGCATCCTCAGCGCTTTCGTCATCCTCGCGCTGGTCATCGGCCTCGTATTCGCCGGCCTGTACGGCGTCTACGCGTTGGTCCTGATCCTCGGCGGTCTCGCGCTCTGGGAGTTCAACGGCCTCTCCGCGGCGATGGGCTCCCGCGCGCCGGCGTGGCTTCTGTTCCCGCTTGGGTTTTTCTTCGCGTTCAGCGGCACGGTGCTGAAAGCCGTCGACGTCACGCTCGTGCTTGCCCTCGCCCTGGTCGGCGGCCTGGCGGCGTTCCTATTCCTACCCGGCCGCCGGCAAGGCCTGAGCCGCTGGGCGATGGGTCTCGCCGGCGCCCTCTATATCGGGATGCCGTTCAACTTCTACCTGCTCCTCTACACGTCGAAGCCGAACGGACTTGTCTGGACACTCTTCACGATCTTCGCGGTCGTGGTCAGCGACGCGGCCGCGCTTCTGGTCGGCAGCCGCATCGGTCGCCATCCGTTCTTCGCCAACATCAGCCCGCACAAGACGCTCGAAGGCGCGATTGCGGGCGTCGTCGGTGCGGTGATCGTGATGGCCATCGGCGTCTCCGGCGTGCTCGGCATCTCCATCCTGCACGGCATCGTGCTCGGCTTCCTCGTCGGCACGAGCGCGGAGATCGGTGACCTGGTCGAGTCGCAGATGAAGCGGATCGCCGACGTAAAGGATTCGTCGCATTTGATTCCGGGGCACGGGGGAGTTCTCGATCGCATCGACTCGATCCTGTTTCCGCCGATCCTCGTCTATTTCTATGTGATGGTCTTTCACTTGCTTTGACGCAACCCCTCAACATCGCGCTGCTCGGCGCCACCGGGTCGATCGGGCAGCAGACCCTCGACGTCATCGATCGCAACCCGGCACGGTTCAAGCTGTTCGGCCTCACCGAGGGCCTCCGCTCGACCAGGCGGCAGGCCGAGTACCTGATCCAGGGTCAGGCGGGGGTCCAAGAGTTCGACGCGAAGGTCGAAGCGATGATCACCGACCCGCGATGCGACCTCGTCGTCGTCGCGATCCCCGGCGCGCGGGCGCTGCAGCCGACGCTTGCCGCGCTGAAGGCGGGGAAGGAGGTCGCCCTGGCGACGAAGGAAGTGCTCGTGATGGCGGGCGCGCTCGTCATGAGGGCGGCCGGCGAAAAGGGAATCAGGCCGATCGATTCCGAGCACAGCGCGATCTGGCAGTGCCTGTGGGGTGAGGACCGCAAGAACGTGCGCCGGCTGATCATCACCTCGAGCGGCGGTCCGTTCTGGGGCCGGCCGGAGCTGGACCTCGACCGGGTGACGGTCGAGGAGGCGCTCAACCATCCCCGGTGGTCGATGGGGCCCAAGGTCACGATCGACTCGGCGACGCTGATGAACAAGGGCCTGGAGATGATCGAAGCGCACCACCTCTTCGGGATCCCGCTCGAGGACATCTCGGTCACGATCCATCCGCAGAGCGCCGTCCACTCGTTCGTCGAGTTCATCGACGGGTCGCTCAAGGCGCAGCTTGGCCGGCCGGACATGCGGCTGCCGATCGCCGTCGCGCTCGCCTATCCCGACCGGCTGCCGGAGGCGGTGCCGCCAACTCCGATCGAGGAGCTCAGCGGGTTGACGTTCTACCGCGTCGACGAGCAGCGGTTCCCGAGCGTTCGGCTGGCTCGCGAGGCGGCCGTGCAGGGAGGGGGCCACCCGGCGGTCCTGAACGCAGCCAACGAGGAGGCGGTGAACGCCTTCCTGGGCCACCAGATCCCGTTCACCGGCATCGTCAGCTCGGTCGAACGAGCGCTCGAAGCGTTTCCCGGGTGCGGCGGCACGCTCGAGGAGATTCTCGAGGCGGATCACTGGACGAGGGATTACATCCGCGAAAGTTTCGGTAGCCTGAACCGCACATGAGCGGTCTTCTGGTCGTCGCCGGCATCGCCGGCATGTTCCTGCTCCTGATCGCGCCCCACGAGGCGGGCCACTTCGCGTTCGCCAAGCTCTTCAAGGTGCGCGTGCTCGAGTTCTCGATCGGTGCCGGCACCAAGCTCTGGTCGATGACGAAAGACGGCACGGTCTACGCCATCCGCGCGCTGCCCATCCTGGGCTACGTCCGGATGGGAGGCATGGAGGCGGGCGAGTTCGACGACCCGAACGGCTTCCACCGCAAGTCCGCCTGGCAGCGGATCGTGATCCTCATCGCCGGGCCGGCGGCCAACTTCCTGGTCGCGATGATCATCGTCGCGGGAGTCGAGCTCACGCAGCTCAACAGCGATCCCGGAAAGATCTTCACGGTGGTGCCTGGCACGCCGGCCGCTGCTGCCGGACTGCAGGCCGGCGACAGCGTGCGATCGGTGAACGGTCAGGCTGTGACCCGGATCGGCCAGGTCAAGGACGCCGAGAACGCGGCCCCCGGTCAGCCGCTGCAGCTCACCGGCGTGCACGCCAATGGGCAGCCGTTCAGCCTCACGGTGACGCCCAGTTGCAAATCCTCGAACGATTGCCAGATCGGCATCGGCATGCCCCGCCGCCTCGTCTACTGGTACACAGCGGTCGGCGACGGCGTCACGTTCCCATTTGCGGCCATCGGCGGGATCGTCTCCGGGCTGACGCAGCTCGTCACCGGCCAGGTGCCCGGTGGAATCCTCGGACCCAACGGCGTCACCGGGCCGATCGGCATCGGCGATGTCGCCCAGCAGGCGGTAGGCCTCGGCCTCGACACCTATCTCGGCTTTGTCGCGTTGCTTTCAGTGGCGTTGGGATTCACGAACCTTCTTCCGCTGCTGGCCCTCGACGGTGGTCGAGTCGTCGTCGTCCTGCTCGAGGTCGTGCGCCGCAAGCCGTTCAACCGCGCTGTGGAGCTGAACGTCCAGCGATTCGGCCTCGTCGCGCTTCTTGCGATCGCCGTGTACATCAGCGCCCTCGACATCATGCGGATCGCGAGCGGCCAGTTCCCTGTGCTGCAGCGATGAGCGGCGCGCTGGTCGAACGCCGGAAGTCGATCCCCGTCCGCGTGGGAAGCGTCGTCATCGGTGGCGCGGCGCCCATCGCCGTACAGACGATGACGAAGACGGACACGCGTGACGTCAAGGCGACCGTGCGACAGATCAACGAGCTCAAAGAGGCCGGCTGCGAGATCGTCCGGCCCGCGGTTCCCGACAAAGAGGCCGCCGAGGCTCTCAAAGAGATCGTCAAGCAGTCGCCGCTGCCCGTCATCGCCGACATCCACTACGACCACACGCTCGCCCTGATGGCGATCGAGGCAGGCGTGCACTGCCTGCGCCTCAATCCGGGGAACATCCCCGACCGCGACAAGGTGGTCAAGGTCGTGACGGCGGCCAAGGAGCGCCAGATCCCGTTTCGCATCGGGGTCAACGCCGGCTCGCTGCCGGAAGAGGTGCACAAGTCGCTGCGCGAGCAGCACCACATCGACCGGGACGACCGCGAGCGCACCGCCGACCGCATGGTCGAGGTCGCGCTCGGCCACTGCAAGATCCTCGAGGACCTCGACTACGGGCCGGGCTTCATCAAGGTGTCGCTCAAGGCGACCGACGTGTGGACCAACATCCTGGCCAACCGCAGGTTCGCTGCGGCGCGGCCGTACCCGATCCATCTCGGCGTGACCGAATCCGGTCCGGTCGAGGCAGGCAGCATCCGGAGCGCGGTGGGCATGGGCGTCCTCCTCAGCGAGGGAATCGGCGACACGATCCGCGTGTCGCTTGCGACGTCGGATCCGCGCGAAGAAGTGCGCGTCGCGCACGAGATCCTGAAGACGCTTGCGTTCCGGAAGGAATCTCCGACGCTGGTCGCATGCCCGACGTGCGGCCGGCTCGAGTACGACATGGTGCCGACCGTGAAGGCCGTCGAGGCGTACATCGCCAAGCTCAAGGTGCCGATCACCGTCGCGGTGATGGGTTGTGTGGTCAATGGGCCGGCCGAGGCGCGCCACGCCGACATCGGCGTCACCGGCGGTCGCGGCAAGGGCGTGATCTTCAAGAAAGGTACCCTTTACAAAACTGTGCCCCAGGAAGAGCTTCTGCCCGTGCTGCTGGCCGAGATCGACGCGGTCGCGGCCGAGCACACCCCCGTCACCCCGGCTCAGCTCCCGAGCTAGCCCGGCGCGGTTTCGCGCGACCGGGCGTACCGATTGGATCTAATTACTCAAACGGGAGCTTTTTGACATGAAACAGGAAACCGAAGAGCAGCAGGACTTCGTGAAAGAAGTCACCAAGATGTCGGACGACTTCGACCGCTGGTACACCGAGGTCGTCCGCAAAGCCGAGCTGGCCGACTGGTCGGGCGTGCGCGGAATGATGGTCGTTCGCCCCTACGGCTGGGCGATGTGGGAGGCGATCATGCGCGCCTTCGACGACATGATCAAAGAGAGCGGCCACGAGAACTGGGCGTTCCCACTGCTCATCCCTCGCGAGTTTCTGATGAAAGAGGCCGAGCATATCGAGGGCTTCGCCCCCGAGGTCGCGTGGGTGACACGCGCGGGCGGCGGCATGGAAGAGCTCGAAGAGCCACTGGCCGTGCGGCCCACGTCCGAGACCATCATCGGTCCACTGATCAAGCGCTACATCCAGAGCCACCGCGACCTGCCCAAGCTCACCAACCAGTGGAACAGCGTCGTCCGGTGGGAGATGCGCTCTCGCCTCTTCCTCCGCAGCCGGGAGTTCTGGTGGCAGGAAGGCCACACGTTCCATGCGTCGGCGCAGGAGGCGATCGACGAGGCGGACATGATCCTCGGCTACTACCGCGCGATCGCCGAGGAATGGCTCGCGGTGCCCGTGCTCGCAGGACGCAAGTCACCGGCAGAGACTTTTCCCGGCGCCGTTCACACGCTGACCGTCGAAGGATTGATGCGCGATGGGCTCGCACTGCAGATGGGCACGTCGCATTACTTCGGCCAGAACTTCGCCCGCGCCTACGACATCTCGTTCTCGAACAAGGAGAACGAGCGCGAGCTCTGCTACTCGACCTCGTGGGGAATCAGCACGCGGCTTGTCGGCGCGATCGTGATGGCGCATGGCGACGACTCAGGCCTGATCGTTCCTCCCAAGATCGCGCCCGTCCAGGTCGTCATCGTGCCGATCTTCCGCGACGACGAGAGCCAGCAGAAGGTGCGGCGGTTCATCGACAGCTGGTCCGGCGAGCTGAAGGGCGCCGGCATTCGACATCGCGTCGACTGGCGCGACGAGAGGCCCGGCGACAAGTACGCACACTGGGAGCTGAAGGGTGTGCCCCTCAGGCTCAACGTCGGCTCACGCGACGCGGACGCCGCGCAGGTCGAGATGGTCGACCGGCTCACGCGCAAGAAGGTCGCACTGCCGGTCGCGGGCCTTGCCGACCGTCTGCGCAGCGAGCTCGACGATTTTCAGCGCCGGCTGTACGAACGTGCGACCGCGTTCCAGAACGAGAACACGTACGAGCTGCGAACCCTCGATGAGGTCATCGCGCATTTCCGACAAAAGGGCGGATTTGCGTGGACGGGCTGGTGCGGCGACACCGACGAGGAGGCTCGGATCAAGACGGATGCAGGCGGGGTCACGATCCGCACGATCGACGAAAGCGCGAAGGTCAGCGGCAGCTGTCTGGTGTGCGGCCGCCCGGCGAAGTTCCGCGTTTCGCTGGCGAAGGCCTACTAGGCTCCGACCCTCCGGATTGGCGCGCCTATCCGGGGGTTTCGGGCCGGCGAATGCCTGATAAAGGCGCCAAACGCGCCCGTCTGCTCGCTAGCCGACCGGGTTTTCGAACGCTCCTATCTTGGGCGCGTCCTTGTAGAGCGACTGCTGCGGGATGATCTTCAGCTTGCCGCTCGCCACCGCATCCATCACGGCCTCGGCAACATCGGGATGGAAGTGCGTCCCGGCGCCCTCACGCACCTGCTCGATCGCCACCTCGAGAGACATCCCCTTCCGGTAGGGCCGGTCTGAAGTCATCGCGTCGATCGCGTCGGCCGCAGAGACGATCCACGCGAAGATCGGCAACTCGTCGCCCTTCTTGCGATCCGGATACCCCTTGCCATCGAATCGCTCGTGGTGCGACCGCACGATGACGAGCTCGTCGGTCAGCATGCGCAGCCCGCTGAGGATGTTGAACCCGACGGTCGTGTGGCTCTTCATCTTCTCGAACTCGTCCTGCGTGAGCTTGCCCGGCTTCTGAAGCACCGCGTCGGGGACGCCGATCTTGCCGATGTCGTGTAGTCGACCGCCGCGCTCCAGCCGCACCCACGCCGCCTGGTCGTGCGGCGAGTAGTGCATCTGGCGGGCGATCACGAGCGCGTATTGCGTCACGCGCTCGGAATGCCCGGCGGTGTACGGGTCGCGCGCGTCGACCGCGTTGGCCAGCGCTTCGAGCGACTCGAGGATGAGAGTCTCCCGGTCCTGAAAGAGCTGGGCGTTGTCGATCGCGACCGCGGCCTGGGTCGCAAGCTCGGTCACCAGCGTGCGGTGATCCTCGGTGAACTCGTGACCGGCCTTGTAGTTCGCGAGAAACACCACGCCCAGCGGTTTGCCGCGCAGGGTGATCGGGACGCACAGGACGGCGCGCGGGTTCAGCGCGGAGTCGTCGTGCGTCTTGGGGGACATCGCCTCCATGACCGGCTCGCCGGTCTTCATCACGTTGTGGCAGATGTCGCCGCCGATCCCGAGGGCAAGCCGCTCTGCGGTCAGGTGATCGGTTCCGAAGCCGCCTTTGAGGACCAGCTTGCCGTTGTCGTCGGCAAGCGCCAGGCATCCGATCTGCGCAGACGACGCCTTTGCAGCGCCTGCGAGCACCTGCTGCAGCACCTGGTTGAGATCCAGGGTCGAGGTCGC
>DASSLJ010000026.1:0-2790 GCA_035689585.1 Candidatus Dormiibacterota bacterium | reverse complement strand
ACGAGCCCGTCCATCTGCCGCGCGACCGCAGCCCCGATCACCGACGCCGGCGGCTGGTACGCGATCCGCAGCTCGATCCGCACCCCACCCACGATCTTCCGGAACCGGAAACCGCCCTCCTGCTTGATCAGGCCCGATTCGGAAACCCACGCGATCTCGTGCGGCCGGCGCCAGCTGCTGAGCCGGAGAACGTTCTTGAGTGGGATGCCGAAAGCGGTCATCTCGACCTTGTAGCGAGCTCCGACACCGGTGGTCTGGTCGCCGATGGGATCCCACCGGCTGACGCCTTCCAGGACCTCGGCCACGTGGCGGTGGTCGGCGAAGTAGTCGAACGCCCGCTCGGGGGTCGTCTTCACCGAGACCGCCGCGGAGAACTCGAGCTTCGCCACTGCAAGCAAGATATGAGAGTGGTGACCTGGGACGGAGGCGCGATCACGACGTCGGAGTCGGTCGAGGTCGGGCATCCCGTCAGTGGAGCGCAGCTGCGCGACGCATACATCGACGCCGTTTCTGCGCTGACGTTCGGGGTGGTGCGCTTCGACAGGGACGCCGTGCGGATCGGTCCGGTGGAGCTCCTCAAGTTCGGGGAACCGCGCGTCGACACTGGCTGGGTGGAGTGGCCCATCGAGGGCGGCCTGCTCGCAAGAGGCGGTGGGCGGTGGCGAATCGAGTCGAAGAACGGGACCGTCACGGCGGCTGCCATCGGCCACCGTCCGGCCATCCCGCGACCGTTCTACGACTTCACGCATCTTCAGGTTCACCTGCTCGCGACGCGTCTCTACCTCTTGCGGCTGCGCGGAGAGGACGCGTCTCCCAGCGCCGAGGCACCGCGCGAGGATCGGGTGCGCGCGGCGGCGGTGGACGTCGCGTTCTGCCTGACCCTCGCGCGAATGACCGGACGCCGCAGCGCACGGCGCGCATTGCTCATCGGCGCCGCCTACCACGTCGTGTGCTGGTCACTCACTGGACGCACGCTCGGAGGTCTCGTCATGCGTGAGCGGGTCGTCGCATACGACGGCTCGCGCCCGACCGTTGCTCAGTCGATGTTCAGGTTCGCGCTGCTGCCGCTGTCATGGCTTGCGCGCCGGCCGGTGCACGACGAGATGGCGGCGACGAAAGTGATCAGGGGCTGAAAAGAAGAAGGGGCGGCAGCAGCCGCCCCTTGAGCGTCAGATCCGGAGAAGAATTACGCGCGCGCTCCGCTCGAGGCGCTGCCCTGCATCCATAGCGCGGGCTTGTTCGGGTAGAGCACGAGGACCATGGCCGCGACCAGGATCGCGATGATGAACGCGATCAGGTCGAACACGCCGATCGTGATGACCGTGAAGATGTTGTAGACGATCTCGAGGATCGCGTACACCACGATCGCGCGGACCCAGCTGATGTTCGCGACAGGGTCAAATCCCGCGATCATCAGGCCGGCGCCAAACGCAATTCCCGCAACCGGGGCTGTAGCAGCGCTCGCAAGGCCCTCGTTGGTCGGAATCAGGTTGACGCCAATGAAGGTCGATGCCGAGCTGACGACGAGCAAGACTCCCATTACCCACATGAGAATCTTCAGCGCCAAGGGGTTCCACTTTGCCACTACTTGCCTTCCTCCATTTTCGACCGCGGGTTGATCGGGATATCGCTGAGCGGCGGCCGTTTCAGGTGCAACTTATAGGCTGATTGCACGGAATTAGCAACCTCTAATCAAGCAAAAACTTGCGAGCCCCGCAGCCAGACGGTTCGCGGCTTGAGGCCGTACGCCCAGGCGAAGGCCCCTTCGTGCTCGGCCTCCCACAGCACGAGGTCGGCCAGTTTGTGAGGCGCGACGACCCCGCGGTCGGAGCGCGAAACCGAATACGCGCCGCCGAGCGTGGCCGCGATCAGGGCGCGCTCGACCGACATCTTGAACACTGCGACGGCGAGCGCGACCACGACGCTCATGCTCGTGATGCCGCTCGTGCCGGGATTGTGATCGGTGCCCAGGGCGATCACGGCGCCGGTATCGATCAATGACTTCACCGGCGGAAGCTTGCCGATGGACAGAGCCGTGCCGGGCGCAAGCGTCGCCACGACGCCCGCTCGAGCCAGCGCAACCGCATCGCCGTGATTCGCTCGGAGAAGATGGTCCGCCGACACCGCGTGCAGCTCTGCGGCGAGCCGTGCACCGCCGGTGCGGTCGAGCTCGTCGGCATGCAGACGGGGAATCAGCCTGGCCTTGATCGCGGCCTTGAGGATCGCGCGCGACTGCGGCACGCTGAAATAACCGCGGTCGCAGAACACGTCGCAGAACCTCGCGCCCGCCATGTACGCGTCATCGCACCACTCGGCCACCTGCCGCGCATATGCGCCGAAGCGCGCCCAGCGATCCGGTGGAAGCGCGTGCGCCGCCAGAAACGTGACCTCGATCCGCGGTAGATCATTTCGTTCCGCAAGCCGCGCGAGCAGCCGCACGCTCTCGAGCTCGCCTTCGCGTTGGAGGTGATATCCGGTCTTCGCCTCGATCGTCGTGGCGCCGCCTTCGAGCCAGGACCACAACCGTCGGGCTGTCGCCTGCTCGAGGTCGCCGATCGCTGTACCACGCGTCGCCTTGACCGTCGCACGGATTCCACCGCCCGCCTTCGCCACCTCTTGATAGGTCGCGCCCGCGGTGCGCATCGCCACCTCGGCCATGCGGTCGCCCGCGTAGACCGGATGCGTGTGCGCGTCGATCAGTCCCGCGGTCACCAGGCCGCCGGCGCAATCGTCTTCGTCGGTCACCGATTCCATGAGCTCGCGCGGTTCGTCGCCGTGCTTGCCGACCCA
>DASSLJ010000025.1:0-9321 GCA_035689585.1 Candidatus Dormiibacterota bacterium | reverse complement strand
CGCCGCGTGCGCCGCGTTCACTCCGCACATGCCGTGCACACCGCCGCCGGGCGGAGTCGCAGCGGAGCAGATGAACAGAGATGGGTCGGGTGTCGCGTACGGGTCGAGGCTCAGCACGGGTCGCGCAAGCAGGCCGCGAAGGTCCATCCGCCCGCCCATGACATCGCCGCCGACGCAGTTCGGCTCTTCGGTCTCGATGCGCTGCGGCGACCAGGCGCTGCGCCGGCGGACAAGATCACGGAAGCCCGGCGCAAAACGTTCGACCTGATCCTCGATCGCCTTGGTCATGTCGACTGCCGATCCGTTGGGGACATGGCAGTACGCCCAGGCCACGTGCTTGCCGGCGGGAGCGCGGCTTGGATCGAACAGCGTGGGCTGGGTCAGGATCACGAAGGGCCGCTCCGAAACCCGACCGCGTGCGACCTGCTTTTCGGAGAACGCGATCTCTTCGAACGTTGCTCCCAGATGCACGGTCGCCGCCCGCGCGCACTCTGCGGCCTTCCACGGGATCGGACCGTCCATCGTCCAGTCGAGCTTGAAGACTCCCGGGCCGTGGCGATACGACTCGAGCGCGCGCCGGTATCCGTCCGGGAGATTCGGTGCGAGCTCGAGGACGCCTTTGGGAACCAGGTCGAGCAGAACGCTGCGCGTTGACAGCAGCTCGGCGATCGATGTCACTCGATGGTTGCATTCGATTTCGCCTCCCAGCTCACGCAACCGGCCGGCCATCGCGCGCCCGATCGAGGCCGATCCTCCGCGGGCGATAGGCCAACCGCCGGCGTGCGCCGACGCCAGCATCAGCAGCCCGACCGCCGAAGTCCCGGCCTGGTCGAGCGAGAGCACGCTGTGCGCGGCCGCTCCGGCGAACACTGCACGCGCCTCTCGTTCTTGGAACATCCGCGCCAGCAACGTCGCCGGCATCACGCCCAAGCCCCCGAACTCCAGCATCAGCCCGAGGTGTTCCGGGATGCGCGGCGGACGCATCAGCATGGGCAGCAGCTCGCGAATCCGTTCTGCAAATGGGCGCATTAGATTCCGATAGCCGCGACCCAACGCCGTCTCGTCGACCGACCGCTCGACGATCGCAGCCGTGCCGTCGTCGAACGGGTGGGCAAGCGGCGCGGGCGGCGTGACGAGGTCGAGGTGCATGCCGTCGAAGAATGGAAGGAGCGGGGGAAGCGCCATGATCGTCGAGCACACGTCGTGTCGAAAGCCGGGCTCGAGCAGCTCGCTCGTGCGAAGCCCGCCGCCAGGCTCGGCAGCCTGCTCGAGGGCGAGCACCGACCGGCCCGCCTCGGCGAGCGTGATCGCAGCCGCCAGGCCGTTCGGACCCGAGCCCACGACCACGGCGTCGTAGCTCTCCCCCACTCCCTTTAGTTGAACACCCGGCGCAAGATGAGGTCGTGCCCACCAAACACGACGTCCTCGAGGCGATTCCGGATGCGGTCGTCGTGACGGACGCGGACGGCAACATCGTGTTTGTCAATCGCGCGGCCGAGGCGATGACCGGCTACCGCAAGTCAGAGCTGATCGGCCGACCTATCGAGATCCTCGTCCCCGAAAAGTTACGCGGCATCCACGTCCGTCACCGCCGCCGCTTCTACGCACTGGCCACCCCGCGGGTGATGGGTGACGGAGCGAAGGATTTCACGCTTCGCCGCAAAGATGGCACCGCGCTGCCGGTCGAGATCTCGCTCGGCCCGGTCGCCGAAGACACCGTCGCCGTGGTGCGCGATGTGACCGAACGGAGACGCATGGAGGCGGTACTCGAGCATCGCGCGCTGCACGATCCACTTACCGACCTCGCCAATCGATCGCTGTTCTTCGACCGGCTGCGGCAGGCCATCAACGCGGCCCGGCGCGATGGTTCACAGGTCGCGCTCGTGATGCTCGACCTCGACGGTTTCAAGGCGATCAACGACTCGCGCGGGCACGCGACGGGAGACATCGTCCTCAAAGAGGTCGCCGGCCGGCTGCGGCTCGGCATGCGCGCCACCGACAGCGCCGCGCGGCTGGGCGGCGACGAGTTCGCCTGGATTCTTCCCCGCGTCACCAGCAGGCGATCAGTCGAAGCAATGGTCCGCAAACGCCTGGCGCTTGCAGAGGAGCCCGTCCATCTCCAGGGCGAGACGCTTCAAATAGGCGTGTCGGCCGGAATCGCACTGTATCCCGAGGATGGGCAGGACACCGACACGCTCATGCGCCATGCCGACCGCGCCATGTACGGGGTCAAGCGCCGTCGCCACGGCACGGCGCGCGTGACCGAACGAACGCTAACCTGACCCTTCGCATTGGGTCCGGTGGCTGTGTTTGCCGCGCTCGAGCAGGAGGCGCACGCCCTCGTCGGCCGCCTTCCGCGCTCCGGGACGATCGGTCCGAGGATCTCGTGCTGGGAAGGCGACGGGATGGTCGTCGCCGTGGGCGGTGTGGGCAAGGTCTCCGCCGCGCTCGCCACGCAATTTCTCCACGACGCGTTCAAGCCTCGCTGCGTGGTCGCCGTCGGGCTCGCCGGTGAGCTGCGGTCGGAGCACTCGCGCGGCCACGTGGTGGTTGCGAGCGGTGCCGTGCAGCACGACATCGATGCGCGCCCGCTGACACCTGCGCGCGGCGTCATTCCGTCGCTGGGCGTGGCCGCCCTGAATGCAGACGCAGCGGTCGCTGAAAAGCTCATGATCGCGGCCAAGCGCGCCGTCGAAAACCCGCGCATCGTCCGCTCCGGTGTCGTGTTGACGGGCGATCAGATCGTCACCACGAAAGCGGTGCGCGATGCCCTGGCGCGCGACTTTCCCGAAGGGGCGTGCGTCGACATGGAGACCGCGGCGGTGGCGCAGGTTGCGCAGCAAAACGGGCTGCCCTGGGGCGCCGTGCGCGTCACCTCCGACAAGGCGGACGAATCGTTCGACCTCGAGGACGTCATCGACTTTGGGGTCCGCACGGCGGGCGAGCTGTTCGCGCGGATCATCGGCGACGCGCTGAGCGACCTGTGACCCGCTGGCTGGCCGCGAACGAGATCGCTCGCCGCGTGCGCGCCGCGGAGCTCGACCCGGAATCCGTCGTCGACGCCCACCTCCGGGCGATCGAGCAATTCGATCCCCGGATCCATGCGTACATCTACGTGGACCGCGACGCGGCTCCGCAGCCGGGCTCTTACTCCGGCGTCACGGTCGCCGTCAAGGACAGCCAGCCCGTGCGCGATATGCCGTTCACTTACGCGACGCCCTCGTGGCGCGATCGCGTCGCCAGCGAGGACAGCATCCCCGTCGCCCTCGTGCGGCGTTGGGGAGTCACTGTGCTGGGCAAGACCAACCTTCCCGAGCTTGCAGCCGCGATCGGCACGACCAACACGCTGTTTCCGCCGACGCAAAACCCCTGGCGTGAAGGGATCACGCCGGGCGGCTCGAGCGGAGGGAGCGCCGCAGCTGTTGCGTCCGGGATGTGCACGTTCGCGATCGGCGGCGACATGGGCGGCTCGATTCGCATCCCCGCCTCATGCTGCGGAGTTGTAGGACTGCGCGCGACCCCCGAACGCATAGGCGGCGATGAGGTCGATCCGACGGTGCTGCAGGCGCATGGTCCGCTGGCTCGCACGGTCGACGACGCGCGCGTGCTCTTTTCGATGATGAGCGGCACCGAGCCGCCCGTCCAGCCCGGACCCGCCAACACGATGCACATCGGTATGACGACAGACGGCGCGCACCCGGCGTGCGCGGAGGCATGCGTTCGCGCGGCCGGCGAGCTGCGGAAGGCGGGTCACCGCGTCGACGAGATTCCATGGGATCCCAGCCAGGTCACGGCGGGTTACGCGGTGGTCCGTCGCGCGAGCATGGCGAGCTTTCCAGCGGATCTGTCGACTTTTGGGCCGGGGATCCGCAAGCTGGCCGCCGAAGGCCGCGAGCTGACCGCGATGGATCACTTCCGCGCGATGGATGCCGCGACGGCGGCCGCAAACCGCTGCGTCGGCACACCGCTGCGCACCGAATATGACTTCCTCCTCACCCCGACGCTCGGCCTGCCGCCGATGAAGATCGAAGACGTGCCGCCGTTTCTCGGCGAGGCGTGGGCGACCTACGTGCGGTTCGTGCTCCCTGTCTCGTTCGCGCGTGTGCCGGCGATCTCGATCCCGGCCGGGCTGCACGATGGCCTGCCGATCGGCGTCCAGGTGGTGGGCCGCTTCGCCCAGGAGTACGACCTGCTCGCGTTCGCGGAGCAGCTCGAGAAGTTGCCCGGTTTCGGGTTCCAGCGGCCGCCGGACCTTGATTGAGGAGATGCGATGAAGGCACAGCGCGTTGACATGTTCGTGTGCCCGTCGGCGACGCCCGCGGACACGTCAGGCCTTCAGCGACTTGCCGATGAGGGCAGGATCAAACCCGAAACGGTGGTCGCTCTCGTCGGCAAGACCGAAGGAACGGGCTTCCACGACGACTGGGGTCGCGTGTGGGCCGACGTGGCGCTGCGCGACTGGACGGCGCGATTCCTCGCAGTGCCCGTCGACGAGGTCGCCAGACGAGTCATCTTCGTTTTGAGCGGCGGCTGTCCCGGCGTCATCACGCCACACATCGCGGCGGTTACGCGTGAGTGGGTCGACATCGACCGGCCGGGCGAGGACAAGCGGCTCGTCGTTGGCCGCGCCGGCTCCGACGCGATCGCGCCGGAAGACGTCGGCCGCATGGGCATGATCCGCAAGGTCGCAACGGCGACGCATGCTGCGATGAACGACGCCGGCCTGAGCGATCCAGAGGACGTGCACCTCGTGATGGTCAAGGTGCCCGGCCTGACGGTCGCGACCATCCGCGACGCCGAATCTCGTGGTCAGAGCGTGGTCTCGCATGACCTTACGTTCGGACCCGAGGGCGCGGGATCGTATGCCAACGATGCTGCCGCGCTCGGCGTCGCGATGGCGCTGGGTGAGGTGCAGGAGACGGCGCTGTCCGACGACGTCGTCCGCCACAACTGGGATCTCTACTCGAGCGTCGCGATGACGTCGTCCGGCGGCGAGAAGCGGCACGGCGAGGTCGTCGTGTTCGGCAATTCCACGGCGTCGGTCAGCGAGCTGCAGATCGGGCACGCCGTCACGCGCGATTTCATCGACGCGCAGGGCGTGCGCGACGCGCTGCGTTCAGCGGGGTTGCGCTTCGAGGGTGGATTGCCCGATGAGCAAGACCTGCATCGGCTGGTGCACGTCTTCGCCAAATCGGTGATTCCCGGGAGCGACCGCGTGCGCGGCCAGCGCATCACATTGCTGGACGACGCGGATGCGTATCAGATCGGCAAGGCGCTGGGCGGCATGCTCGTCGCATCGGTCACGGGGCGGACGACGAACTACGTGAGCGGCGGTGAGCGCAACTCGCACCAGGGACCGCCCGGCGGCAACATCATCGCCGCGGTCGTCCGTACCGGATAGGCGCGCCAATCCGGGGTTCTGAAGCGCGCCAGTGCCTGATATGGCGGCCGAACCGACGGCCGGCCGAGATCAATAGCCGTTGACGACGACGTTGCGGAGCGGCTCCCCGCGCGTGTAGCGGCCGATCTGGTCGGCGACGAAGCGCCACGCTCGCGCCGCGAATGCTCGTGACGACCCAGCTGTGTGCGGCGTGATGAGCACACCGGGCGCGGACCACAACGGATGGCCGTCCGGAAGCGGCTCGGGATCGGTGACGTCGAGCGCGGCGCGGAGCCGGCCCCGCTGGACTTCGGCCAGCAGCGCGGCGGTGTCCACGATGGGTCCACGCGCCGCGTTGACGAGGAGAGCATCGTCATGCATCGACGCAAGGAACCGAGAATCGACCATGCCTTTCGTCTCGCTCGTGAGCGGCAGGAGGATGACGACGATGTCGGCCTGCGGCAGCAGCCCGGGGAGATCCGATGCTGCGTGGACGCCATCCCGACGCTCGCGCGCGACGCGGATGATGTTGACGCCGAACGGCGCCAGTCGCGACTCGAGCGCGCGGCCGATGGATCCGGACCCGAGGATCAAAGCCGTCGATCCTTCGAGGTCGGCGGTCTCGGGCCCTGGCCGGTGCCAGCTCGCGGTCTTCTGCCACTCGAGCTGCAGCGGAAGCTCGCGCTGCATCGCGAGGATCGCGGTCATCGTCCATTCCGAGACCGGCACATCGTGGACGCCGGCCGCGTCGCAAAGCACGACGCCGGCCGGGACAGACCCGACCAACCAGTCGACGCCCGCGCTCAGTGTCTGCACGACAGCGAGGCCGTCCAGGCGCGGCATCGCATCGCGCATCAGGCGCGCGTTGTAGCCGGCGACCAGAAATTCTCCGTCGCCCAGTCGGTCAGGCAGCGGGTCTTCCGGCAGTTTGTGGACGTCGATCCCTGACGGCAGCAGCGCGAAGTTCTCAGGCTCCGCGTTGGGCGGACCCAGACGTTCAGGCGGTCGTGAAGATTTCGACGGACGGCTTATTGTCGAGCGTCCGCTCGAGGCTCGTGAACTCCGGGCGTTCGTGGAAGCTCCGCATTGCGTCCTCCGACTCCCATCGCTCGATCAGGACGACCTGCGTGGGTTGACGGTCCGACGTCGTCACCTGCGCGCCGAAACATCCCGATGCGTCGCGCATTGTCTCCGCCGCAGATTTCAGCACCCCGGCAACCTCGTCCCTCCGTCCGGCGGACGGCTCGTGTCTCTCGATTCTCACCACCGACGCGTGATCGTTCATGAATGTGACAACGCTTCGTAGAGCTTCAGCGGCGACTGCGGCATCTCGGTGATCGGAACGTGAAGCGCTTCTTCGATCGCGGATGCGAGCACCGCGCCGACCGGAATGACGCCCGCCTCGCCCGCTCCTTTCACGCCGAGCGGGTTGAGCGGCGACGGCGTCTCGAAGTGGTCGATCTCGATCTGCGGGATCTCGGTTGAGTAAGGGATCAGGAATTCCATGAACGATGCGTTCCGCAGCTGACCGTCCGAGTCGTACGCGAGGCGCTCGTAAAACGCGCCGCCGATCCCCTGCGCCACGCCGCCCTCGATCTGCCCCTGCAGGACGAGAGGATTGATGACACGCCCGCAGTCGTGCACGACGACGTACTTCAGGATCTCGAGCCGGAACGTCTTCGGATCGACGCGCACGTACGCGGCGTGGCAGCCCGACGCCCACGTCGAGCCCGGCGGGCTGTAGTAGCCGGTCGCCTCAAGCCCCGGCTGCTCGTCGACCGCCAATGGCGCGCCGGGGCGCGCCTTGGCAGTGAACTGCGTCGCCGCCTCGGTGCCGCCGCCGAAGGCGTAACGCACCGGGTTGGACAGCACCGCGACGGCCGCCAGCGGGATGCCGCGGTCCGGCGAACCCTTGACACGCACGTGACCGTCGACGAGCTCGAGGTCTTGCGGATCCGCCTCGAGCTGGTCCGCCGCGATCTGTTTGGCTTTCGTCGCGACCATCCGCGCAGCGACGTGCATCGCGTTGCCCGCGGTCACGGCGCCGCGCGACGCGAAGGTGCCGACTCCCCATGGAAACCGACGTGTATCGCCGCTCGTGACCTCGACGTCTTTGACATCGACGCCGAGCTCGTCGGCGACGATCTGCGCCCACACCGTCGAGTGCGCCTGTCCCTGGTTCGGGATGCCGGTTGCGGCGACGACCTTCCCGGACACCAGGACATGCACGTGCGCGCCTTCGTATGGACCAACGCCCGTGCCTTCGACGTAGACGGCGACTCCACGGCCCACGTTGTCGCCTTCGGGCCTCGGGCCGAGCATCTCGAGCGCTCGCTCGAGCAGCTTCGGGTAGTCGCCGCTGTCGTAGACCACGGTGTTGCCGTCCTGCCACGCAACGCCGACGTTGTATGGAAATTCGTCGGGCTGGATGAGGTTGCGCTTGCGCACCTCGACGTGGTCGATGCCAGTGACCTCCGAGATTTTGTCGAGGACGCGCTCCATGACGAAGCACGCGTGCGGCCGGCCCGCGCCTCGGTAAGGCGACGTCGGCGTCGCGTTGGTATAGACGTCGCGGAAGCGCACGCGGTAGGTCGGGATGCGATAGGGACCGGGTAGCTGGGCCGCCGTGATGATCGGCAGAATGATGCCGTAAGGCGTGTACGCACCTGCGTCATGGATGAAGTCGTCGTCGATGGCGAGCACGTGGCCTTCGTCGTCGAAACCGAACTCGACGTCATGCACCTGCCCACGCTCTTGATTGACCGCGGTGAAGTGCTCCTGGCGATCCTCCGTCCACTTCACCGGTCTGCCGACCTGCATCGCGGCGAAAGGGACGAGCAGCTCGTCGGGGTAGAACAACATGATCTTCGGGCCGAAGCCGCCGCCCACGTCGGGGGCGATGACGTCGACGTCCGACTCGGGCAACCCGAACAGCACCGCGAGTCCCCCGCGAATCGAGGTCGGCGACTGAGTCGAGTCGTAGACGGTGAGCCTTCGCTCACGGGCGTCCCATCGCGCCCAAACCGCACGCCCTTCCATGGGTGAAGCGGCGCCGCGCTCGTAGCGCAATCGCAGCTTCATGCGATGCGGTGCGGCGCTCAACGCGGCGGTGACGTCGCCGACCTCCTGCTTCATCTCGGCGGCGATGTTGCCGGGCACGTCGTCGTGGACCAGGTGCTCGGCGCGCGCGCCCGCCTCAGGTGTGATGACGACGGGCAGCGGCTCGTAATCGACTTGAACCATCTCCGCCGCATCCTCGGCCTGCGCGCGAGTGTGCGCGACCACGAAAGCCACGGCCTCGCCCGCATAACGCACGACCTCAGACGCGAGGCACTTCTGAGTGCGGCCGTGAGTGAGGTTGGGATGCGGTATGAGCAGCGGTAGATCGACCTCGCCAAAGGGAAGGTCGCCGGCGGTGTAGACGGCGACCACGCCTGGGATGTCGCGCGCCGCCGCGACATCGATCGCATTGATGCGTGCATGGGCGTAAGGCGATCGCACGAAACAGCACTCGAGCGCGCCCTGGGCGATGTCGTCGGTGAAGCGCCCGTGACCACGAAGGAGGCGGTCGTCCTCCATCCGCTGGACCGGCGCGCCAAACCATCTGGTCGTCATTCAGAACTCGCCCTGCGCGCGGCCGGCGTCTTGTTGAGCTCGACCGCGCGATGGACCGCGCGTCTGATCGATGCATAACCGGTGCAGCGGCAGAGGTTGCCCGCGATCCCTTCCTCGATCTGCTCGTCCGTTGGCTTCGGATGCTGGGCCAGCAGACCCACCACCGACATCACGAACCCCGGCGTGCAGAAACCGCACTGGAGGCCGTGGCATTCGTGAAACGCCTGCTGGACCGGGTGAAGCGGCTCGCCGTCGCGCGCGAGGCCTTCGATGGTCGTCACGTCATGGCCCTCGGCCTGAACCGCGAGCATCAGGCATGACCGCAC
>DASSLJ010000024.1:0-6445 GCA_035689585.1 Candidatus Dormiibacterota bacterium | reverse complement strand
CGTTGCGGGCGTGGGTGGATACGGGAACTGCATCGGCATCCCGACCGTGGGAGGCGAGGTCTATTTCGAGGAGTGCTACGCAGGCAATCCGCTCGTCAACGCTATGTGCGTCGGTCTTGTGCGGACCGATCAGCTCATGCGCGCGCGTGCAGAGGGCACAGGCAACAGCCTCATGCTCGTCGGAGCGGACACTGGCCGCGACGGCATCCACGGCGCGTCGTTCGCATCGGTCGAGCTGGACGAGAACAGCGCCGAGCGCAGGCCGGCCGTGCAGGTCGGCAACCCGTTCCTCGAGAAGTGCCTGCTGGAAGCGTGCATGGATCTCGCGCACACCGATGCCGTCGTGGGGATCCAGGATCTCGGCGCGGCGGGACTCACGTCGGCCGTCGCCGAGTGCGCCGGCCGAGTGCCCGGCGCGGGCGCGCGCATCGATGTTTCCTTGGTTCCGCGCCGCGAACGCGGCATGACGCCATACGACGTGATGCTCTCGGAGTCGCAGGAGCGGATGCTCGTCGTGGTCCAGCGTGGCCGCGAGCGCGAGGTCGAGAGCATCTTTGCGGCGTGGGACCTTACGTCTGCGGTGATCGGCGAGGTGACCAGCGACGGCCAGCTGACGATCGTCGATGGCCGCGACCATGTCGCACGGCTGCCGATCGCGCTTCTCACCGACGGCGCGCCCACGCGTCGCTTGATGGGCTTCGCGCCCGAGCCTCCGTTCGGGCTCGATGTCGATGCGCTGCCGCCGCTGGCGGACGCCGGCGCGACGCTGCTGCGCCTCCTCGCCAGCCCGAACCTCAGCAGCCGTCGCGGCGTGTTCCGCCGTTACGACCACATGGTCGGCGACGGCACGGTGATCGCGCCCGGCGGCGACGCCGCGATGCTCCGCGTCAAGGGGACGCGGCTCGGCCTTGCAGTCACCACCGACGGCAACGCGCGGTACTGCCACCTCGACCCGCACCTCGGCGCGCAGCTGGCGGTCGCCGAAGCCGCGCGCAACATCGTCGCGACCGGTGCGAAACCGCTCGCCATCACCGACTGCCTCAACTTCGCCAACCCCGACCGGCCCGAGGTCTACTGGGAGATGGAGGAGACGATCGCCGGCCTCGCCTACGCGTGCCGCGCGCTCGACCTGCCCGTCGTCAGTGGCAACGTCAGCCTCTACAACGAGAGCGAGGATTTCGCCATCTATCCGACCCCCGTGATCGGAATGGTCGGCGTGATCGAGGATTACGGGACGCGGGTCGCAGCCGGTTTCCGGGCCGAGGGTGACTTCGTCCTCCTCATCGGCTCGAGCCACAACGACATGGGTGGCACCGAATACCTCAAGGTGGAGCACGGCTACGTCGCCGGACGGCCGCCCGCGCTCGACCTCACGCGCGAGCAGGCTGTCAACCGCGTGATCCTCACCGCCGCTCAAAACGGTTACCTCCACTCGGCGCATGACTGCGCGGAGGGTGGGATGCTGGTCGCGCTCGCGGAGTGCTGCCTTCTCGGCGGCATCGGCGTGCGCTGCCCCGAATTGCGACCCGAGCTACCCCTGCGCCTCGACGCCGCGTTCTTCGGCGAGTCGCCGAGCCGCTACATCGTCAGCGTGCCGTCTCGCGCGATGCCGGAGATGCAGTCGCTGGCGCGCCGCCACAACGTCGAGCTCTCGCTGCTCGGTCTGACCGCCGGGGACACCCTGGAGTTCGAGAGCCAGTTGAAGGTGTCGCTGACCGAGCTGCGCGACGCGTGGGAGGTTCTCCTGCACTGATGTGCGGGGTTTTCGGGATCTGCGCGAAGCAAGGCGTCGACGTCGCCAACCTGACGTACTTCGGGCTCTTCGCGCTGCAGCACCGCGGACAGGAGTCGGCGGGGCTCGCGGTTTCCGACGGCATCTCCGTGCGGGTGCACCGCGACATGGGCCTGGTCGCCCAGGTCTTCTCGCCCGCGACGATCAGGGACCTCGGCGAAGGCTCGATCATCGCGCTCGGCCACACGCGCTACTCGACGACCGGCGCGAGCCGCGCCGAGAACGCCCATCCCGTGCCCTTCCATCACCCCACGCTTGGACCCGGCGCGATCGCGCACAACGGCAACCTCCTCAACGCCGACGCGCTGCGTGTACAGCTGAGCGAGACCGGCGCGACGTTCGAGACCGCGCTCGACACCGAGGTGATGGCGCGCCTGATCGAGAACACGCATGGGCGCTCATGGGACGAAGTCATCCGCCGCACGTTCGCGCGTGTGGTCGGGGCGTACTCATGCGGGATCATCACGCCGAACGAGCTGATCGCGCTTCGCGATCCCTTTGGTTTCCGGCCGCTGTGCCTCGGCTACATCCCGGTCCCCGGGCAGCCTGCACACGTGATCGCATCTGAGACCTGTGCGCTCGACACGGTGAATGCGACGTTCGTGCGTGAGGTGCAGCCGGGCGAGATGGTGGTGATGGACGAGCGCGGGGTGCACAGCATCAACTTCCAGACCGCGAACAAGCACGCGATGTGCGTGTTCGAGTTCATCTATTTTGCGCGGCCGGATTCGATCCTCAAGAACTGCGAGCTCGAGGACGCGCGCATCCGCATGGGGCATGAGCTGGCCCAGGAGGCGCCCGTCGAGGCCGACATGGTCGTGCCGTTCCCTGACTCGGGCACGCCCGCCGCGATCGGCTACGCGGAGGCCTCCGGCATACCGTTCCGCGAAGCGCTGATGAAGAGCCGCTACATCAACCGCACGTTCATCCAGCCGGACCAGTCGCTGCGCGAGTCGGGCGTGATGCTGAAGCTGAATCCACTGCCGCGCTCGATCAAGGGCAAGCGCGTGATCGCCGTCGACGACTCGATCGTGCGCGGCACGACCTCGCGCCGCATCATCGAGCGCCTGCGCGCCGCCGGGGCCAAGGAGATCCACATGCGGATCTCGAGCCCGCCGATGCGCTTCCCGTGCTTCATGGGCGTGGACATCGGGTCGACCAAGGAGCTGATCGCATCGGGACGGTCGGTCGACGAGGTGCGCAAGCAGATCGGCGCCGACTCCCTCCACTACCTGTCCATCCCCGGCCTCATCCGCGCCATCGGCCGCGGCACCGCGCAGGAGTTCTGCCGCGCGTGCTTCGATGGTTCCTATCCCGTGCCGGTGCCTCAGCAATTGGAGATGGACAAAATGCAGTTCGAGACCCCTTCGCCTCAGCTCGCCAAGGTCTAGTGAGCGCCGAAGGCCTTTCCTACGCCGCGGCCGGCGTCGACATCGCGGCGTACGAGCGCGCTCTCGAACGCGTCAAGCCACTGATCGCAGCGACGCACGGCAAGGAAGTCGCGGCCGGGGTCGGTCCGTTCGCGGGCCTCTACTCGCTTCCCGGCGGCGGCAAGCTCGCGGCGAGCGCAGACGGCGTCGGCACGAAGATCAAGGTGGCCATCGCCGCCGGCCAGCACCGCGGCATCGGGATCGACATAGTCAACCACTGCGTGAACGACATCGCGACCGCAGGTGCGCGGCCGCTCTTCTTCCTCGACTATTTCGCCACGGGTCAGCTCGATCCAGACGTTTTCGCGCAGCTGGTCGACGGCATGACCAGTGCATGCCGCGCCGCCGGTTGCGCGCTGCTGGGCGGCGAGACGGCGGAGATGCCGGGCGTCTACGCGCTGGGGGACTACGACCTCGCGGGCTTCATCGTCGGGCTGGTGGAAGACACGGAGACGCGCGAGCCGGTCCGACAAGGCGATGTGCTCCTTGGTCTGCCTTCCAACGGTCTGCACACCAACGGCTACTCCCTTGCGCGCAAGGTGTTCGAAGGAGTGCCCCTCGACCCGCAACTGACTCAAGAGCTGCTGGCTCCGCACACGTCGTACCTCGACGAACTGCGGCGCATTCGCTGGAAGGGGGCCGCGCACATCACCGGAGGCGGCATTCTCGGCAATCTTCCACGCTGTCTGCCCGACGGCCTCGGCGCTCGTCTCGACCCTCACTCTTGGGAGGTGCCCGCGATCTTCGAAAGAATCCGCAAGCGCGGTCGCATCTCCGACGACGAGATGTGGGGAACGTTCAACATGGGACTCGGCATGATCCTCGTGGTCGATCCGAAGGACGCGCCCAAAGGTGCGAGAGTGGTGGGCGAGGTGGTAAACCAATCGGGACCCGACCGAGTGCGCATCAACTAGGAGTGTCCCGCCGCCGATGTTCCTTGCATCTTCGCGGCCTAGCCGGCCGGCCGCCTCCGGCGGCGAAGCCGGCGTCGACTTCTGCGCGCGCTCGGTCACGCACCACGGTGCGCTCCCTCGCGTGCTCGTCGTCTCCTTGGCTCCGGCCGGCGATGCCGCGAAATCTGCGGCGGAACCCGGCAGCGTGACACTCAGACTCGGGGTCTGCGTCTCCGGCCAGGGAACGAACCTCCGCAACCTCGTCGACCGCGGTTTCGACGTCGTCGCTGTGGCGACCAATCGCCCCTCGTGCGCCGCGGCAGCCTTCGCGCGCGAGCGGAAGATTCCTGTCGCGGAGCTCTCGCAGAAATCTTTCGACTCAGCCGAGGAGCGCGACATCGCGATGCGCGACTTCTTCTTCGCGCACGGAGTCCAGCTCGTCGTCGACGCCGGCTACGACCGCATCCACACCAGACCGTTTCTCGACGCCTTCGAAGGTCGCATCATCAACGTGCATCCTTCGCTGCTGCCGATGTTTGCTGGCGGCATGGATGCGATCGAGCAGGCACTCGAGAGCGGCTTGAAGTTCACGGGCGCGACGGTGCACATCGTCACCGCAGCGCTCGATGCGGGGCCGATCTTGGTGCAGGACTCGGTGCCGATCCTCGAAGGCGACACCGCCGACACTCTCAGGCAGCGTGTGCACGAGGTCGAGCACAGGATCCTGCCCGAGGGCATCCGGATGATGGAGGCAAGACTTGCCGACCGCTCTTCTGTCGGTTAGCGACAAGACCGACCTCGCGGCGTTCGCGCGAGGACTGAACCGTCTCGGCTATGAGCTGTTCGCGACGGGGAGCACGCTGCAAACGGTGGCGGACGCAGGAGTGCCCGTGAGCCCGGTGAGCGACCTGACCGGATTTCCGGAGATGATGGACGGCCGCATCAAGACGCTCCATCCGGGGGTGCACGCCGGCATCCTCGCCAGGCGTGACCGCCCTGAGCACCTCGCATCGCTCGAGGAGCACAGGCTGCGCCAGATCGACCTCGTCTGCTGCAACCTGTATCCGTTCGTGAGCACGGTGCTCAAACCGGACGTCACGTTCGAGGAGGCCGTCGAGCAGATCGACATCGGTGGTCCCGCGATGATCCGTGCGGCGGCGAAGAACCACGAGTCGGTCGTAGTCGTCGTGCGTCCGGAGCGCTACTCCGAGATCCTTTCCGCGCTCAGCGAAGGCACGCTCGATGCGCCGGCGCGGCGAAGGCTTGCGGCCGAAGCTTTTGCCCACACGTCTGCCTACGACGCTTGGATCGCGGCCTACATGCGAGGGCGCGACGGCTTTCCCTCAGAGATCACGATCGCCGGACAGCTGGCCCGGGAGCTCAAGTACGGCGAGAACGAGCACCAGGCGGCCGCGTTCTACCGGCTCGGCCCCTCCGCCGGTGGGGTCGGCGGTGCGACACAGGTCCAGGGCGGTGCGCCCGGCTTCAACAACCTCCAGGACGCTTCAGCCGCGATCCAGCTGGTGGCCGACTATGAGCAGCCGGCCGCCGCGATCATCAAGCACATGAATCCGTGCGGGCTCGCGGTGTCGGACGACATCACGACCGCCTATCGCGTGGCGTATGAGTGCGACAAGGTGTCGGCGTTCGGCGGCGTCGTCGCATTGAATCGGCCGCTGGACCGTGCGACCGCGGAGCAGATCGTTCAGATCGTCACCCACGTCGTCGTCGCGCCGAAGGTGCTCGATGACGCGCGCGATGTGCTGGCGCGACGCAAGAGCATGGTCGTGCTCGAGGTCGATCCTGCGCGCGAGGGATTGTTCGACTACGACGTTCGTTCCGTCCCGGGCGGCCTTCTGGTTCAGCAGTGGGACCGCATCAAGCTCGACCGCGCCACGGCCAAGATCGTGACGCGTCGCGAGCCGACACAAGCCGAGTGGCGGCAGCTCGAGCTTGCGTGGATCGCGGTCAAGCACGTCAAGTCCAACGCCATCGTGCTGTTCCGCGACAACGCCGCGGTCGGCGTCGGCGCGGGCCAGATGTCGCGCGTGGAAGCCGTCCAGCTCGCCGTGATGCGTGCCGGTGACCGTTCGCGCGGCGCGGTGATGGCCTCGGATGCGTTCTTTCCATTTCCCGACGGGCTGCAGCTCGGCGCCGAGGCAGGCGTTACCGCGGTCATTCAACCCGGCGGATCCGTGAAGGATGCGGACGTGATCGCGGCCGCGGACGAAGCCGGATTGGCGATGGTCGTGACGGGACGCCGCCACTTCCGCCACTAGCGATGTCGCGACGCTTCGGAGAGGAGGGACGCGAGCTTTCTTACGGCTCCT
>DASSLJ010000023.1:0-7369 GCA_035689585.1 Candidatus Dormiibacterota bacterium | reverse complement strand
GGCCTCCGCGCGTTCGTCCCACGGCTCGGAGCCATGCGCCGTCCGCATCGAGCGCTCGTGTCCCTTGCCGGCCAGCAGCACCGTGTCGCCGGGCGCGGCGATCTCGATCGCGCGCCGGATCGCCGAGCGCCGGTCGATCACAACCTCGTAGTCGCGCCCGGGCGACTTGCCGTGGACGCCCGACTGGACGTCGCGCGCGATCTCGACGGGGTCTTCGCTCAGCGGGTCGTCGGTCGTGATGATGAAGAAGTCGGAGAACTCCGCGGCCGCGCGTCCCATCCCGGGCCGGTCGTGGTCTGAGCGCGCGGTCGAGCCAAAGACGACGATCAGGCGCCCGCGCGTGAACGGACGCAGCTCCGCCAGCGCGCTCGCAAGCGAACCGGCCGCATGTGCGAAGTCGATGTAGACCCGAAACTCCTGCCCAAGGTCCACCGGTTCGAGTCTTCCGCGAACGCCCTCGAAACCTGCCAGCCCGCGACCGACGTCATCGATGGAGACTCCGAGCGCCAGGCACACGCCCGCGGCGCATAGGGCGTTGTAGATGTTGAACTTCGCAGGCACGCGGAGGATCACTTCGGTGTCGCCCATCGGCGTCTTCAGGCGAAAGCGCGATCCCGCGCCGGTGATCGCCAGCTCGAGGGGGTGCAGATCCGCCGCGGTTGTCATGCCGTACGTCCAGCGCCGTGCGATCGGGCGGCGCGACAGGCGCGGGTAGCTCACGTCGTCGAGATTGAGGACGGCCGTCTTCTCGATCCCTTTGTCCGCGCCTCGCGCCGCCAGGTCGATGAGACGCGCTTTCGCTTCGACATAGTCCTCCCACGTGCGGTGATAGTCGAGATGGTCGTGCCCGATGTTGGTGAACGCGGCCACATCGAACTCACATGCGCGCACGCGCTCCTGCACCAGCGCGTGTGACGTCGCCTCGATCACCGCGCACTCCGCGCCCGCTTCGACCATCCGCGCGAGCCATGCCTGGACCTCCGGCGCTTCAGTCGTCGTCTGACCCGTGACGTTGTCGACCTCGCGTCCGCTCACCTTGAATGCGACCGTGCTCATGGCGCCGGCGACGATTCCGCTCGCCTGTAGGACGTGCTCGGCCATGTGCGTCACGGTGGTCTTGCCGTCGGTGCCGGTGATGCCGCCGAGCTTCAATCGCCGCGAGGGGCGCCCGTAGAACTCGGCCGAAAGCTCGGCCAGCCCGATTCGCGTCGAAGGCATGCGCAAGAGCGGCACGCCTTCCGGCAACGGCACGTTGCGCTCGATCGCGACGGCGACAGCGCCTCGCGCGACCGCGTCGGCGACATAGTGGTGTCCGTCGACCTGCAGTCCCGAGACGGCTACGAAGACGTCACCCGCGTTGACGCGGCGCGAGTCATAGGCGATCCCGGTCACATCAACATCGGGATTGCCCTCGAGCACGGCGCCTGCGCCGCGGGCGAGCTCCTCGAGTCTCATGGCTCTCTGACCATAATCCACATCATGTGGAGCGCCGAAATCGGGGGCAAGCGCTTCGACTGGGGTTCGCGGACGTACGTCATGGGCATCGTCAACGTGACGCCGGACTCATTCAGCGGTGATGGCCTCGGCACCGACGTCGAGGCGGCGGTGGCGCAGGGGCTCCGCATGGCCGGCGAAGGCGCGGACATGCTCGACGTCGGCGGCGAATCGACGCGGCCGGGACATATCGCCATCGGCGCCGGCGAAGAGATCCGGCGGACCGAGACCGTAGTGCGCCGGCTCGCCGCCGAGTCTGGCATCCCCATTTCGATCGACACATATAAGGAAGAAGTCGCGGCGCAGGCCATCGCCCGCGGGGCCACGATCCTCAACGACGTCTGGGGGTTGACGCGATCGCCCGGGATCGCCGATCTTGCCGCGCGCCACGACTGTGCCCTTGTGCTCATGCACAACCAGGAAGGAACGGATTACGCGGGCGACCTGATGGACGAGATCAAACGATTCCTCTCCGAGGCGGCCGCTCGCGCGGTCGCTGCCGGCATTCCGCGCGAGAAGGTCATCGTCGACCCCGGCATCGGCTTCGGTAAGACCGCGGAGCACAACTGGATCGTCATGCGGCGCCTCGAAGAATTGAAGGACCTCGGTCATCCCATCCTCCTCGGTACGTCTCGCAAATCGTTCATCGGCAAGCTGCTCGACCTGCCCGTCAGCGACCGGCTCGAGGGCACTGAGGCGACGGTGGTGGCGGGAGTGCTGCGCGGCGCAGACATAGTCCGCGTGCACGATGTGCTGCCGACGACGCGCGCCGTGCGCGTCGCCGACCGGATGAAATGACGCGCGTCATTTTGGGACTCGGATCCAACGTTGGCATCCGCCCGCGCAACCTCAGCGAGGCGCGCCGGCGCCTGCGTCAAAAAGGTGTGCGCATCCTGCGTCAAAGCCGCGTCATAGAGACGGAGCCGTGGGGCGTGGTCAATCAGCCTCGCTTTCTCAACCAGGTCATCGAGGGCGAGTGGCTCGGCACTCCGCGTCAGCTGCTGAAGGCGGCGAAGGATGTGGAGCGCGAAGGCGGACGCGTCAAGACCGTGCATTGGGGGCCACGCGTCATCGACGTCGACATCCTGTACTTCGACGACGCAAAGATCGACGAGCGCGACCTCGTCATCCCGCACCCGCGCATCGGCGAGCGGCCTTTCGTCCTGCAGTCGCTGGAGGAACTCGGGATTACGAAGGGCGAGCGTTCGTGAACCGGTAACCGATCCCCGGCACGGCCAGGATGTAGTAGGGACGCGAGGGTTGCGTCTCGATCTTGCGCCGCAGGTTGCGGATATGGACGTCGATGACCCGCGTCTCGATCGGATATTCGTAGCCCCAGATCGAGTTGAGGATCTTTTCGCGGCTCAGCACCTTGCCGGCGTTGCTCGCAAGAAAGTTGAGGAGATCGAACTCCGTATGGGTCAGCTCCACTTCCTTTCCGCCCTTGTAGGTCCGGCGCTCGTTGACGTCGATCACAAGATCGCGAAACTCGAGCCGGCTTCGCATCGCCTCGGCGTTTTCCAAGCGCGCCCGACGCAGGTGCGCCGCCATCCGTGCGACGAGCTCCCGCAGACGAAGCGGCTTGGTCACGTAGTCGTCGGCGCCGATCTCCAGCGCGACCACCGCGTCGATCTCGTCCGACCGCGAGCTCATCATGATCACCGGCACCGCCGGGTCTACCTTGCGCAGCTCGCGGCACACATCGAAGCCCGCCGCGTCCGGCAGCGTCACCTCCAGCAACACCACGCTGGGCCTGGATGCCTCGACCTGCTTCAGCGCCTCCGAGCCGACGTCCGCCTCGACGACCTGGTATCCGTCCTGCTCACAAACCTGTTTGATCTCGCGCCGGGTTGACGTGTCCGGCTCCACGACAAGGACCTTTCGAGAAGACTCCGCTACAGCCATACATCCATCCTAAACAATTTGAAGGATTGTTAGGGAATGTTTCGTTTCAGGCCCCTAATGGATGCTCGCATTTTCCGCTCCGCGCGCAGCAGAGCCGCACCCGAGCTAGAGAGAACGAGCTCCCATGATCCGCAGTACGCGACCTCTTCGCCGCCGAACTCCGCCTTGAAGGTACCGATGCCAATCCACGGGTGGTCCGGATGCGGATGCGGCGGTGGGACGCCCCAGAGATCGAAGTCGCGACAGCCCGCCTCCGCGGCCGACGAGATGGCCGTCCACCACGCGAGGTCATTGCCCATCAGCTCACGGTGCCGGCCTGTCCGGCCCGCGAAAAGGCTGTACGCGCGGCCGTCGTGACGCGCCACGAGCACCGTCGCAAGCGGCTCGTGGTCCCCGGGCGCAAATGCCGTGTACGTCCGGCACCACGGCAGCAAGTCGAGCAGGAGCTGGTAGTAGCGCCGGTCGGGAAGATGGATCGACTCACGACGTTCGACCGCCGCCGACTGTCGCTCGAGCTCCGCCGCATCTTTCCCTTCGTCCACGACCACGCCGCGCTTGATGCCCGTGCGGATGTTGTAGCGGCGGCCGTGCTTGAACGTCTTGAGCAGCTCATCGGGTGCGAGGAGCGGAACGATTCGCGTGTGCTGTGGTTGCGTCGGCGCGATGGCAACGAAACCGCGCTGCGCCAATGCGTCTTTGAAATCGGCGGCGGCCTCGGGCTCGACGACAAGCCTCGCGATGCGCTTGGTGCGCGCCCACTCGACGACGGCGTCGATCGCCCCTTCCGTCGCCGGCACCGGTCCTCGAGGGATGTACGCCTCGCGCGCGACGCCGACATTGCGCAGCAAAACGCTGGCCATCCCCGCACCGCCGAGGCGAACGCGCTCGAGCGCCCAGCCCGCACGCGACTGCACCTCTCCCCATGCCCACGACTGGAGCAACGGCGCCGGCGACATGCGCTCGGCAAGTTCTCCGTCCCACTTCTCCGCGTCGGTGCTCATCCCGGCCCCACGTCAGTGACGAGCGCTGCCTCGAGATGCGCGATGTCGTTGACGCAACCGATCACGCTGCGTTGACGTTTTTCGATCACCGAGATCGATGTGTTCTGGATCTTGAAAGGGAAAAGGCCTCGGCTCGCACGGCCGACGATGCGATGGAGCGCCACCTGGACGACACCGCCATGCGTCACGACGAGCACGTCGCCCCGCGGGTGCCGTTCGATGATCGCATCCATCGCAGCGGCGACCCGCGTGTCGAATGCCGCCGCGCCTTCACCACCGGGCACCACGTCCCAATCGGGCTCTTCGACCCACGCCGCCCATTCCTGCGGATAACGGTCCGCGATCTCGGCGGTCGTCAATCCCTCCCAGTCGCCGAGAAATATCTCGCGCAGCGATGGCTCTGGAGCCGGCTCTTGATCGATGAATCCTCCGATCGCCGTCGCGGTCTCGAGCGCACGCTTGAGGTCGCTCGAATAGAAGGCGGCGAAGGTACGGCCGGCCAGTCGCCGTCCCAGCAGCTCGGCCTGGCGCAAGCCCTCGGCAGACAGGGGCGGGTCCAGCTGACCCTGGATGCGATGCTCTCGATTCCACGTCGATTGCCCGTGGCGAACGAGGACCAGGCGCGTGGGAGCTGGTTCGGGAGCTAGCGGAAGCTGCGGCGGCTCCGCGCGCTCTGGGCGCCTTGCTGCGATGTCGATGCCTATACTAACTTTCTCTTAAATCCCGGTCGGTTCCCGCCGATCGATCAGGAGATGGCTGCTGTTGCAATCGCACGGCTCGCTTGCCGAAACCCCCCTTCGTTCACTTCTCGAATCTGCTCAGGGTGAGCGGTCCACCGGTACCCTTAACGTCCGCAATGGGAACGGGCAGTCCGCCTCCCTGTACTTTCTGTTCGGCCATCTATTCCACGCGCAGAGCGACGGCAGGTCCGGCGACGACGCCGTCGTCAGCGCGTTGCACTGGACTCGGGGCGACTTCGACTTCGACGCCAAGGCCAAGCTGCCGTCCGACGAGACGGTCAAGTCGGGGATTCCCGAGCTCGTCCACGCCGCTGAGACCGCGCCGGCGGCCGCTGCCGAGGACCACCAACCGGAGCCGCCTGCGGAGGCGCATGTCGAGCCTCGCGACGAGCACCCAGAACCGCGAGTAGAGAGGAAGGAGCATGCTGAACCGGACCGAAGAGTGGAAGCACCACAACCGAGGCGTGGCGTGAAGCATCGCCCGCAGCCGAAGCACGGCAGAGAGCCGATCCCCGTCCCGGCCGGCCAGATCCTCTACGACTCGCTCAAGACGTCGTTCGTCGACTTCCCGCGATTGCTCACGACGCTGGAGCGCGAGGGCTACACGGGCTATGTGCGACTGCTGACGGACGAGGCGTCGGGGTTGATCCTCTTCCGCGAAGGTTCCGCGCTCGAGTGTCTGTACGACGGCGCCGAAGCTGCGGGCAGCCTCGTTCTTGGCAAATCCGCGCTGCAGCAATTCAATGACGACGTGACCGCGGGTCACGGCGTGCTCGACGTCGTCGGGCTTTCACCTGAGCTCATCGACGGTCTTTACGAGCTGACTGTTTCGCGGCCGATGTACACCGAGCTCTACGCGGGCTGGGTGGACATGAAGGCGTTGTTGAACTTCTTGAGCGACCGCAAGCTGAGCGGCAGCGTGATGGTCCGCTCCGGTGGCGGAACTGGCGTGATCATCCTCTCCGAGGGTGAGCTCGCCGGCGCTTACACGAGCGAATCACGTGACATCGCCGACAAGCCGGACCGCGTGCTCGCGTTGTGCGACGACGCGAACGCGATGATCGAGGTCAAGGCCGCAGACGCGTCGAAGCATCCGCCTCTCGACGTCGACGAGGTGGTCGCCGGGCAGAGACGGCAGCAGCAGTCCTCGTTTGCTTCCTCGTCCTCGCCGGCGCCGGCCGCCGCACCGCCGCCTCCACAGCCCGAGCCCGTGACGCCCACGGCGACCGTGCCGATGCCGACCATGCAGCCGGTGCCGGAGCCCCCGACCGCGCAGATTCCGACCCCGCAGTTTTCCGGCTTCACCCCGTCGCCCCCGCCGGTCGTCGCGCCGACGACCCCGCCGAGATCCGGTGGCGGTCCGCAGCTGGACTGGGGTGCGATCGTGGCCGAGCTGCAGGCGATGGCGGAGGACGCGCTGGGCAACCGGGCGCGCAAGGTGAAGGACATTCTCGGAGCCGCGGACCCATCGCTGCCCGGCATCGAGGCGGCGATCGACCAGATCCCAAGCATCTCGCTGCTGTTCGTGGACTCCTCGCGGCTGGAGCAGCTGGCGCAGGAGATGAGGGCGCGACTCAAGTCCCACCTCTAGGTCGATTTTTCGGCGCGGGCCTCATCGCGCTGGTGCTTCTGCCGCTCACGGCCTGCGGCGGCAGCCCGCCTCAGATCGTCGACTACTCACCGCAGCGCAACACGACCGACGTGTCGACCGCGGCCCCGATCCGCATCACGTTCGACCATGAGGTCGACCAGGCGTCGGTCTCGAACCGCTTTCACCTCGCACCGGCGACCACTGGCGAAATCCAGTGGGTCAACAAGCGCGAGCTCCTTTATCACCATCCGCCGCTGCGCACTGAGACCACCTATGAGGTGATCCTCGAAGCCGGTTACCGCGATCCGGCCGGCAACACGTACACGCTGCGGCACCACTGGTCGTTCACGACCGAGCCGCCGCCGACGATGAGCGGATCGAACCCCGCGGATGGCGACGGCAGCGTCGACCCCTCTGCGTACCTCACGCTCGACTTCAGCCGCGCCATGGACGCCACGAGCCTCAAGAGCGCCATCGCGATGAGCCCGACGGTTCCATTCGATGTTCGCCTCGACCCGACGGACGGCAGGCGCGCGATCATCGCCCCGGCACAGCTGCTCGCCGCGAACGCCAGCTACCAGCTGCTCGTCAACACGGCCGCGCTCGATGTCGACGGCAACCAGCTCGCACGCGACCAG
>DASSLJ010000022.1:0-3590 GCA_035689585.1 Candidatus Dormiibacterota bacterium | reverse complement strand
CTGCCGTTGCCACGCGAAGCAAGTCGATGGTGACGTGGCGCCGCCGGCTGCGCTGGATCGTCCTGGCTGCAATCCCGTCGACGTGGATGCTCGCGGTCACGTCGTACTTCACGACCGTGATCCGCCCCATGCCGCTGCTCTGGATCATCCCGCTGGTCCTCTACCTCTTTTCTTTCGCGGTCGTCTTTGCACGGCGGCCTCCGATCCCCCTGCGCTGGCTCAACCGGTTGTTTCCCTTCTACGCGCTGCCGGTTCTCGGCATGGTGCTGCTCGGCGGAAGCGGTCCGTTCATCGCTCTTGCGGTCCTGCACTTCGGCGCGTTCTTTCTCGCCGCGCTGCTTTGCCACGGCGAGCTGGCCGCGGACCGCCCGGCCGCGGCTGACCTGACCGAGTTCTACTGGTGGGTCGCGGTCGGCGGTGCCGCCGGAGGGTTGATGTGCGCGGTCATCGCGCCGGTCGTGTTCAACGACTTCCTCGAGTACCCGATCGCGATCATCGCGGCGGCTCTGTTGCGGCCCGCACTCGCCGCGCGCAACGGACGCCGATCGTTGATCGCCGACTTCGCGCTTCCGGCCGCAGTTGCGGCGGGGTTGCTAGTGTTCGTCGGAGTCGCCGGCGCGAGTGGTGTGACGGCCCGACTCGACCGCGTGACCGTGACCAACGCGGCAAGCGGATCAGATCTTCTCCGCGTGCTCGTCGTCTTCGCGATACCGGCGGTCGTATCGGCCGCCTTCTCCTGGCGACCGGTGCGATTCGGACTCACGCTCACGACGATGCTGCTGATGAGCCTCCTTCCGCTCGGGTCGCAGAACGTGCTGTTTCAGCAGCGTGACTTCTTCGGCGTCCACAAAGTCGTGAGCGATCGCGCCGGATTCCGTCACGACCTGATCGACGGAGGCGTGATCCACGGGATTCAGCTGACCAACCCGGCGCTCCGCGACATCCCGTCCTCTTACTACTCGGCATCCGGCCCCGTCGGCGACTTCTTTGCGTCGCAGAGCGCGGTCGACAGCGCGTGGAGCGTTGGAGTCATCGGTCTTGGAGCGGGCTCGATCGGCTGCTACGCGCAACCGGGCCAGAGCTGGACCTATTTCGAGATCGACCAGACGGTGATCGACATCGCGCGCAACCCGTCGCTGTTCACATTCATGCGCGACTGCACGCCGAACGCCAAAGTCACCGTGGGCGACGCGCGGCTCACGATCGCGCGTGTGCCCGACCGCAGCTACAACCTCATCGTCGTCGATGCGTTCGGCGGCGACGCGATTCCTGTTCATCTGCTGACGCGCGAGGCGATCGAGCTCTATCTCGCGAAGTTGCGGCCGGGCGGTGTGCTGCTGTTCAACATCTCGAACAAGTACGTCGACATCGGTTCGGTCCTCGCGGGTCAGGCGAGCGCGCTCGACCTCGTGTCGTACGTGCGGACAGACACCAACGTGACTTCGGAGCAGGCGGCGATGGGCAAATTCGAATCGGCCTGGCTCGTGATGGCGCGCGAGCCCGCAGACCTGGCGGGACTACCAAGCACCCCCGGCTGGGTGCAGCAGAGCGCGACGGCGCAATCGCCGGTGTGGACGGACGACTTCTCCGACCTGCTGACCGTCATGCGCATCGGCTGACTTCAGCGGGAGGGTGGTTGCGGAGGTCGGATTCGAACCGACGACCTTCGGGTTATGAGCCCGACGAGCTGCCGCTGCTCCACTCCGCGGGGTTCAGTATACCCGCGCGCTAATGACCCTTCGGCGACGGCGACGGTGTCGGAACCGGGCTCGGCGTGGTCACGAGGTAGAGCTTCTCGGTCGGTTTCGCGTACCCGTTCAGCCGCGCCTCCTCCTCGTCCGCAGTCCCGTTGCCGAGCGCGGCCACGTCCTTCTTATATCCAGCGTTCTGGGCGGCGATTTGCGCGTTCTGCTGGCGAAGATCCGAAACCTGCTGGCTCAACCTGTGACTGACATACGCCTCCTGCGCGAAGGCGATTCCCGCCCAGATGAGGACGATGCCGGCCGCGATCAGCAAGACGACGTTGCGCACACCAAAGGATGTGGTGCGCACGCTGCCCGCGACGGTAAGAGGTTTGCTGGATCTCATGCTGCGACGTTTCCGAAGAGTGCGGAGGTCGCGACTATATCAAACGGGCGGGCGCCCCAAGCCGGATCGGCGCCGGTCGGCACGTTTGGATCCAAAAGCACCGAATTCGCGTCCGATTCGGGTGCCTTTGGCGCCAAAAGTACCTAACGGGAATCCTCCCAGCGCGCGAGCTTCTCGGCTTCGCTGAGGTCGCTGAACGTCTTGCCTTCAGAGCGCAGCGACGCCTCGGCCGCGGCGAAGCGGCGCCGAAAACGCTGACCTGCGACGCGCAACGCGTCCTCGGGGTTCACCTTCAGTGTCCGCGCGAGAGAGACGATCGCGAACAGCAGATCACCCATCTCCTCGAAGGCGCGGTCATGGTCCGAGACCTCCGCCAGCTCCCTGGCCTCTTCGGCGACAGACTTCGCGGCGGCCGACGGAGTCGTGAAATCGAAACCCACGCGCGCCGCGCGCTTCTGCAAGCCCAACGCCCACGCGAGGGCTGGCAGCGATGCCGGCACGCGGTCGACGACCGATTCGTTGCTCCCGGCCTTGCGCGCCTCATGCATCTTCTGGTGCTCCCAGTTGCGCAGCACCTCGTCGGCATTGGCGACCGACACATCGCCGAAGACGTGCGGATGGCGTTTCACCATCTTCGCGGCCACGGCCTCCGACACTTCTTTCGCGTCGAAGCGGCCCTCCTCGGCTGCGATCTCTGCATGCATCGCCACCTGGAGAAGGAGGTCGCCGAGTTCTTCCATCAACTTGGCGTCGTCGCCGGCGTCGATGGCCTCGAGCAGCTCGTAAGTCTCCTCGAGGAGGTACGGACGCAGCGACTCGTGCGTCTGCTCGCGGTCCCACGGGCATCCGCCCGGAGCGCGAAGCGTATGCACGACCTCGAAGATCGACTCGATGCCTTCGGAGTAGGGCTTGTCGGTCACGGCCGAGACATTACAGGTGTGCCGGCGCCGGTCGCGTAGAGCGTCGCCATCTCGTCGAGCAGATACAGGAGGTCGGCCTGCCAGCCGTCGCCCTGCCGCCGCATCAGCAGGCGATTCGGGCGCACGGCAAGCCGTCCGGCCATGCGACGCGACAGCTCTTCCGCGTCGAGGTAGCGATCGGGATCGACGCGGATCACGATGTCGTGACCCTCGGCGATCACGCCGCGAAGGCCCATGCGCTGGCCGCGCAACTTGACGCGCAGCGAGTACACGAGGTTGTCGAGCTGCGTGGGCGGCGTGCCGTAGCGGTCCTTCAGCGAGCGCAGCATCGACTCGAGCTCGTCTTCGTCCTCGGCGCCCGCGAGCTGTCGATAAGCGCCGAGCCGAAGCTTCTCGTCGCGGATGTAAGAGCGCGGGATGAAGTGGTCGAGCGGGAGGTCGAGGTTCATCTCGGCGGTCGACAGCACGTCGGCAATGGCGGTCTCTTCCGAGCCGGTCCGTAGTTTGTTCACCGCGCTCTGCAGCATCTGCAGGTACATCTCGAAACCGACCGCGGCGATGGCTCCGTGCTGCTCGGTGCCG
>DASSLJ010000021.1:0-5716 GCA_035689585.1 Candidatus Dormiibacterota bacterium | reverse complement strand
AGGCTGAACGCCTCGCGGAGGAGCTTGCCGTTGTCGCCGGCGAACGGGCTGGCGGGCTTGCCCGCGCAGTCCTTCGACTGGTTGGACGCGTCGCACTCGTTGAAGCCGACCCACGTGGTGCGGGCCGACGGCTGCAGCTGGAGCTGCTTCTTGAGCTGCGAGTCGGAGTTGTAGCGGATGACGTCCTCGGGCGTCAGGCTCTGGTTGGCGAAGCCGATGAGGCTGTAGCCGCCCGACTCGTACTTCGTCAGCTGCGCCTTCTGGTCGGCGACGATCTCGATGTGCACCTTGGTGAGCGTCGGCTGCGTACCGCCCCACCAGTTGGAAACGGGGACGAAGTCGATCGACTGCTTCGGCGTCCGGGCGCTCATCTTGAACTGCCCCGTGCCGACCGCGGTCTCGGGCGTGCTTGCCCATGTCGAGTCGGTCGCCTTGCCGGCGCCGAGCACGACCTTCTTGTCGACCACCCAGGCCGTCCAGAGCGCGGTCTCGGTGTACCAGTAGCCGGCGGGCGCGCTGAGCGTGGCGGAGAAGGTGTAGTCGTCGATCTTCTTCAGGCCGGTCATCTCCGTCGCCTTGCCACCGGCGACGTCGTCGTATCCGGCCACCGGCTGGAAGACGGACGCGTAGTCGCCCTGGATGGCGGCCGCGCGGTTCCAGCTGAAGATGAAGTCGTCGGCCTTGACGGGGTCGCCGTTCCAGAACTTGACGTTGTGCTTCATGTGGAACGTGTACGTCAGTCCGTCGGACGAGATGTCCGGCTTCGCGGTTGCGATGTCCGGGACCTCGTTCAGCTGGTCGTCGAACTTGTAAAGGCCGGAATAGGCGTTGCGGAAGATGTCGATGTCCACGGCCGCGGACATGTGGGCCGGGTCGAGGTCACCTACGTCGTCCACCATGGGGAAGCTGAGCGTCTGGTCAGAGGCCAGGTTCTGAGACCCGCCGCCGCCACCGCCTCCACCACCGCACGCCGCGGCCATGGAGACGACTCCCAGCGCCACAGCCAGGGACCGAAAAACGGAGACTCGCGTCATACCACCTCCTGCGAAACATGGCTCGAGGAGGGCGCACCAATGGGATGCGATCTCCCCGAAATCCATCGCCCTCTTCCCGGACTGACCGGGGCGAGAGTGCGCCGGCGACGGACCGTTGCCGCCCTTTCCTAGCCGAGGCGGCCCCGCTACTCCAGCTTCAGTGTTGAGCTTTGCTCTAGGGAAGTCAAGTTCGGACGGCAAATCGCCTGCGTCGGATGGTTGAATGAGAACCTGGATGAAGCGCACTGCCGCCTTCCTGTCGGCGGGCCTCCTGGGCGTCGTGGCGCTGCTGAGCGGCCTTGCGATCGACTCGTATCTGCACGCCAAAGACCCGACGCTGGTGCACCGAGAGGGCGTCTTCAGCCTGAGCAACCCTGGCCATGTCTTGCTCGGAATCGGGATCGCGCTGGTCGTGGTCGGGGTGGTCGGCGCCGCCTACACAACGCTGCCCTTCGGCATCTGGGTCCGGCGCGCGATGCTGGGCGGCGCGCTCCTGCTCGTTGCGGTGTCAGGCGACATCTCGGGCTGGGCCGCCTCGGTGCAGTGGACGCCGCCGCCGGCGGGAACGGTGGCGGCACACGTCCACTCCGCAGGCGTGGCCGCAACGGCACAACCGTCCGCGGCGCAGCTCGAGGCGGCGGCGAAGCTCGTCACGGATACCCGTGCGGCGGTGGCAAGGTATGCAAGCCTCAGTGCGGCGATCGGGGCGGGATACAAAGCCATGGAGCCGACCGATCAGGACGTCGTCCATTACGTCAACACGGCGTACCTCACCGACGCCGATGTGCTGAACCCACAGCATGTTCAATCCCTGATCTATTTCAACGGGAAGCATGGTCCGCAGCTGATCGGCGCGATGTACATGATGCCCCGCGCTTACGACCCCGGACCGCAGATCGGCGGACCGCTCACCGTCTGGCATCAGCACAACAACATCTGCTTCGACGACGTCACCGGCATTGCGGTCGCGTTCGTGCACAGCGCGGATTTCGACAGCACCGACAAGAGCGGATCGTGTCCGCGCGGAAGCACGCTCAAAGTGACGCCAGAGATGCTCCACGTCTGGCTGATCGACAATCCCGAGGGTCCATTCGCGTCGACGATGGCGCCGCAGGTGCTGGGGACAAGCGCAGCAGTTTCTTAGTGCGCGGTGATCTGGATCTGGTTCCAGTAGTAGTCGAACATGTTGTTCGAGCCGGCACCCACCACGTACGGCTTGATGACGAACGGCTCGACCGTGTACACGAGCGGTATGTAGACAACGTCATCGATCAGCTGACGGCTGAGCGTCTTGTAGTCGGTGATCGCCGCCGGTAGCGGCTCGGTGTCGGCCTTCGCAAGGAGCTGGTCGTATGCATGCGTCGTGTAACCGCTCGAGCAGGTCACGTCAGGACACCCGGCAACAGAGCCCCACAGGTTGTCGAACCAGTCCTGTGGATGGTTGTAGTCGGCCGCCCATCCATCGCGCGACAGCACGTACATCCCGCCGAGGCGCTCCGTGATGAACCGTGTATGCGGAACCGACTGCAGCGCGACCGTCACGCCGAGATTCGTCTGCCACTGCGACTGCAAAAACTTCGCTGTCGGCTCGTTGAATGGATCCTCGGGGTCATACGTGTACACGAGGTTCTTGGTCTTGGTGCCGCCGGGGTCCGCGGACTGCAGCAGGCTTCGCGCCTTCGCCGGATCGAACGCCGCGAGCGGATCGTTGCCGTCGCCCAGGTAGCCCGCAAGCCCCTTCGGGATCACTCCGCCGGTCGCGGGGATGCATGCGGTGTTCGCGCACAGGTCCTTGGCGAGCTTGTTGACGTCGACCGAGAGCGCGAAGGCAAGACGGAGGTCGTGCGCCGACTTGCCCTGATCGAGCGTGAACGGCCCGCCCGCGGGTCGCTTGGCGTCCGACACCATGTTGAAGCTGACGAAGTACGTCTTGTTCTTGACTTCGAGCACGACCTGTCCCTTCTCCGCAGCATTCGCGAGGATGTGCGCGACGTCGAGAGCCGCCGGACCGTACGCGGCATATCCATAGAGATCGAAGTCACCGCGCTCGTACCTGGTGAGGGCGTTCGCGGGATCGGTCACCACGTCGACGTGCACCTTGCTCAGCGTCGGTTTTGGTCTCCCCCACCAGCTGCTGATCGCGGTGAAGTCCATCGATTGATCGGCCGTGTGAGCCGACATTCGGTACGCGCCCGTGCCGATCAGCGTGTCGGGCTTGCTCCACCAGCCCTCGAAGTCGTTCTTGACGACGTTGTCGTCCACGATCATTCCCGCGACCGCGGGCTGCGCGATCGCGGACTCGAACCATCCCGCCGCGCCGGTCAGCTTGACCACCACGGTGTAGTCGTCCGGCGCCGTCAGCCCGGACATCGTCACCGAAGGATCGTTCTTCTCGAGCAAGGTCTCGAGCGCGGAACCGGTCGTCTGGTTTCCCGACACCTTGTCGTAACCGAGGATCGCGGAGAGATTGACCGCATACGGTCCCTGCATCGCGGCGGCGCGGTTCCACGAATAAAGGACGTCTCTGGACGTCACTTTGTCGCCGTTGGAAAAGCTGACGTCGGTGCGGAGCTTGAAGGTGTATGTGGTGCCGTCGGCTGAGATCGCCGGCATGGCGGCCGCGATGTCTGGCGAGATGGTGAGATTGCTGTCGAACTTCAGGAGGCCGTCGAAGAGGTTGTGCGCGATCTCGGCCTCGGCCTCGCTGTCGATCATCGCGGGGTCGAGCGTGCTGACGTCGTGCTGTATCGGAAAGCGCAAGGTCTGGACGTTGGCGAGACCCGTCGGCTGCGGAAGGCCGCCGGATCCGGTGGAGCACGCGGCGAGCATCAGCGCGCTGAGCGCGAGCAGGACACCGCTGCGTAGCATCTTCGGGTGATGAGCCTACCCGCCAGGGGGACGCGGCGCCAGGAAGGACGCGAAAAAGTCACCGGCGCGACGCGTTTCGCGGCGGACCTCGAGATTCCGCGCCTCCTGAACGTGCGCCTGGTCCTCTCCCCGATCGCCAATGCGAGGATCAACCATGTCGACGTCGAAGCCGCTCGTCGCGTGCCCGGCGTTGTCGACGTCGTCACCGGTGCGGATATGCCGGACACCGGCGGCGCAGGGCCGGACAAGCCGCTGGCGGTGGGTCGCGTCTTCTATACAGGCCAGCCCGTCGCGGCGGTGATCGCCGAAACCGAGGCCGCGGCGGCCGATGCCGCCGCGCTCGTTGCGGTCGAATACGACGAGGCGACGGCGATCGTCGATCCGGCGGCGGCGATGCGCGAGGGATCGCCTCTCGTGCTCGACGAGGCGGAGGAGGCGAGCGGCGAGGAAGCCTCGCTCCATGGCGCGTCCGCGGCCGCAGACAAAGCCGCTGAAGCGAGACCACGCAACGTGAGCGGCGTCGCCCACATGACGCGAGGCGATGCCGAGACAGCGCTGCGCGGTGCAGACGTGGTCATCCGCGAGACGTACGCGATCGCCGGCGCCCATCAAGCCTTCATGGAGCCTCACGTCGCCGTCGCGCGCCCGGAGCCCGACGGCTCGATCACCATCTGGTCGTCGACGCAGGGACCGTTCGTCGTCCGCGACACCGTGGCCGATGTCGTCGGACTGCCGGCCCATCGCGTCCGCGTCGTGCCGATGGCCGTGGGTGGCGGGTTCGGCGGCAAGGTGACGCTGCTCGAACCGCTCCTCGCGCTTCTCGCGTTGCGGGTCGGCGCACCGGTGCGGCTGGCGCTCGACCGCTCGCAGGAGTTCGTGGTCGGACGCCCGGCCCCCGCCGCCCGCTTCGACATCGAGCTCGGCGCCAAAAAGGACGGCACCCTCGTCGGCCTTCGCGCGCGATTCCACTACGACAACGGCGCGACCGCCGGATGGCACGCCGGCCTCACCGCCAACTTCCTCGGCGGGAGCTACCGCATTCCGAACTTCGACATCCGCGGATACGAGGTTCAGACCAACAAGACGCCCATCGACGCCTACCGCGCGCCCGGCGCCACCCAGGCCTACTTCGCGCTCGAGTCTGCGCTTGACGAGCTCGCCGCGAAGCTGCAGATGGATCCGATCGACCTTCGCCTGCGCAACGTCTCGCGCGAAGGCGATCCGATGGCGACCGGAGACGCGTGGCCGCGGATCGCATCGGTCGAGGTGCTCGAGGAGGCGAAGAAGCACCCGCTCTACACGGCGCCTGTCGGACAGAACGAGGGTGTCGGCATAGCGCTCGGGGCCTGGGGCGGCGCCCGCACACCGTCGACGGCCGGCTGTCGCGTCGAGCCGGACGGCACCGTGTCGGTGCTCGTGGGCTCGCCGGACATCAGCGGCACGGCAACCGGCCTCGCCTTGATCGCGGCCCAGGCCTTTGGCGTCGCGCCGGAGAAGGTGCGTGTCGAGGTCGGAGACACCGCGTCAGCCGGATTCAGCACGACGTCGAGCGGAAGCCAGGTCACCTACAGCGTCGGCCCCGCGGTCTACGAAGCGGCGCAGGAAGCGCGGCGCCAGCTGCTCGAGGTCGCGACCGACGAGCTCGAGGCGGCAGTCGAAGACCTCGAGATCGTCGACGGACGCGACGCGGTCAAAGGCGCGCCAACGCGCTCGGTCGAGATCACCAAGCTCGTGGCCATGACCACGGAGTTCATGGGCCGCCACCGACCCATCCAGGCGACCGGCCGCTCGGCGGTGCAGGCCGCATCACCGAT